>JBBQOT010000178.1:0-6423 GCA_038331165.1 Acetobacterales bacterium | reverse complement strand
CCGCCTATGGCCCGCGGGTGAAGGGATACAAGCCGAACCTACTGGGCAAGCCGAAATTCGAAGACGTGTGGCTGGAGGGCTAGGTTCGTTGTTCGCGGCGTTTCCCCGGCTGCTTCTGGTCGGGCGGCGGATGGTGCAGATCATCCCCGTCATCGTGCTGGCCACCTTCGTGGTATTCGGGCTGCTGAAGCTGGTGCCCGGAGACCTCGCGGCCACGCTGGCCGGGGAATACGCGACCGAGGAGCGGGTGGCGCAGATCCGCGCGGAGTATGGGCTGGATGACCCGTTGCTGGTGCAGTACGGGCGGTGGCTGCTCAACGCGATACAGCTCGACCTGTCGCGGTCGTTCCAATCGAACGAGCCGGTGCTGGACCAGATCCTGCACCGGTTTCCCACCACGATGCTGCTGGTGTGCGGCGCGTTGCTGATCTCGCTGACCGTGGGCATACCGCTGGGCATCCTGGCGGCGACACGGGCGGGTTCGCGGCTGGACATGGTCGTGACGTCGATCTCCAGCTTCGGGGTGGCGCTGCCGAATTTCTGGCTGGCGATGATCCTGGTGGCGACCCTGTCATTGTCGTGGGGGTGGTTCCCGGCGACCGGGGCGGTGCGCTTCACGTCCGACCCGCAGGGGGCGATCTGGCATGCGGTGCTGCCGTCGATCGCGCTGGCGGCCGGCGGGATCGCGGAGGTGGTGCGGCAGTTGCGCTCGGCGCTGATCGAGATCCTGTCGTCGCAGTATGTGCGAACGCTGTATGCCAAGGGGCTGTCGCCGAGCGCGATCCTGTGGAAGCACGGCCTGAAGAATGTCGCCGTCACCCTGCTCACGGTAATAGGGCTGCTGGCGAGCCGGCTGCTGGGGGGTGCCGTGGTGATCGAGGCGGTGTTCGCCATTCCCGGCATGGGCAGCATGGTGGTGCGGGCCGCGATCGTGAAGGACTTCCCGGTGGTGCAAGGGGTGGTGTTCACGATGGTGATTCTGGTGATCTGCATCAACCTGATCATCGACGTGCTGTATACTGTCGTCGACCCGCGAGTGTCGTTGAAATGAGAGCCTTGCGCGGGTGGTTGGGCGGCAACGCCGCGGCGATCGCCAGCCTGTTCTTCCTGGTGGCGTTGTTCGTACTTGCGCTGCTGGCGCCGGTGATCGCGCCCTATCCGCCCACCGTCCAGAACCTGAGCAACACGCTGGCCGAGCCGTCGTGGCAGCACTGGATGGGCACCGACGACCTGGGCCGCGACGTGCTGAGCCGGCTGATCCATGGCGCGCCCTCGTCGCTGTTCGCGAGTTTCCTCGCGGTGTCGGTGGCAACCGCGATCGGGGTGCCGGTGGGGCTGCTGGCCGGGGTGATGGGCGGATGGGTGGACGACATCATCAGCCGGGTGATTGACACGCTGCTGTCATTCCCCGGGATCGTGCTGGCGATCGGGGTAACGGGCGCGCTGGGGATCGGGCTCACCAACGCCATGATCTCGGTGGGCATCGTGTTCTCGCCGGGGTTGGCGCGGCTGATGCGGGCACAGGCGCTGGTGGTGAAGCAGGAGCTGTATGTCGATGCGTCGCGCTGCTTCGGCGCCAGCCTGGGCCGCATCCTGCTGCGCCATGTCGCACCCAATGCAATCCAGCCGGTGATCGTGCAGGTTACGCTGCTGCTGGCGGTGGCGTTGCTGGCCGAGGCGAGCCTGTCGTTTCTCGGGTTGGGCGTGCAGCCGCCGCAACCAAGCTGGGGCGGCATGCTGGCGCGCGCCTACAACTACATGGAGCTGGCGCCGGAACAAATGTATGCGCCGGGCATCGCCATTCTGCTGACGGCGCTGGCCTTCAACACGCTGGGCGAGGCGCTGCGTCAGGCGCTGGACCCGACGCGGCGGCGGCGCTGACGGACGCGGCTACCGGCCCGGTGCTTGTTTGACCACGCGGACCAGGGCTTCGATCAGTCGCATCATCTCCTCCGGCGAGCCCGGCATGCGGTCGGCCGGCAGCGCGAAGCTGTCGAGGAATCGGCCGCCCTCGGTAAACATCGAGAGCTCCAGTCCGGCGCCAATGAATTCGGGACGGCAGACGATGTCCTCGCCCCCGGCTTCGCGCCGGGCCATCGCGATGAACTCACGGATGTCGTCGACGGCTGCGGTTTGTTCACCGGCCTCCTCCAGAAATGCCGCAATCTCGACGTCCACCTCTGACGCCGGAATCAACGCCAGGGGAACGCAGCCATGGAATTCTTCGAACATCGCGCCGCGCCAGCGGTCGAACACGGCGGCGCGGCGCGCCTGCTCCGGTGTCTGCTGCTCACGGTCGTCGCCGGTGTCGGGCAAGCCCCCGGCGGCGGCGATCTCCTCCCAGATCGGGATGCTCCAATCAATCTGGATGCCGAGCAAGACGCCGAAGCCCTGTTTGGCAAGATCATCGGTATCGCCAGGCGGCAGGTCGTTCGACTCGACGCCGGCGAGGCAATCGAGCAGGACGCGCCGGATGGCCACGGGTGAAAGCTCGGCGAGCGCATCCGGGGATCGCCAGCCCGGCAGGAAGCGGACCTCCAGGGTCTCCTCCAGGAAGCCGGAGCGGACCAAGCTCTCGCCCATGGCTTCGGCGTCGGGCACCTTGTGCGCAGGCAATGCGACGGGGAGCGCGACCAGTTCGGCCCAGTTCGCGGGGCCTATCCGGGCGCCCCCCGCGGTCGCTAGCAGGACGCCTGCCAGGTCAACGGCGATTCTGTCGCCGTCGCGCTCGGCGATCTTGCGGAGTGCCAAGTCGAGTACGTCACGACGGCCGGCGCCGAGGAGCGCCTGCGCCAGTTCGTCGAAACCGGCGCCTTTGTCGTCATCGAAGGCGGCAAGCAACCGGTCGGCGATTGGCCCCGGGGCCTTCGCGAAGTTCGGTGGCCGGGGCACCGTTGGTGCGTCCAGCCCCAGCACGGCAAGCGCCTCGGTTCCGCGCAGCAACCTGGCGCGATCGATCCACCGCAGTCGGTTCTGCGGCGTGTCGTCGCGCCCGTGCAGCCAGCGACGGAACGCAGCGCGGTCAGCCTTCTGGACGAAGACCGCCACGCCCACCGCGGCAAACTCGGCAGCCACGGCCCGGTTGATCGCGACGACGGCGGCCAGATCAGTCTCTCCGGGGCGAAGCGTGTCCAGCGTGTCGAGATCCGGATAGTGGGTGAGCAGGATGGAATCGATATCGGGTGCGATGTCCCGAGCCAGTGCCGCAGCTTGGCGGACGATATCGTCGCCCCGACCGGTCAAGCGCGGCATGGCCTGTGTCCTGATATGAAGCGCGGTTATGCGGCGGTCATGGCCAGGACTCAACCATGGCAGGGGTGGCCGGTGCGCCGCGAACACCACCGGCCGCCCGCCGAACCACAATGTAAGGCCGTTGGAACACTTCGCTCCGCCAGAGACCGAATATTGTGGCCAGGCATCGGTCTGGACGTGTTAGATTGAATGACGAAC
Organism: Acetobacterales bacterium; assembly: GCA_038331165.1. Lineage (GTDB taxonomy): Bacteria > Pseudomonadota > Alphaproteobacteria > Acetobacterales > Acetobacteraceae > CAMDGX01. Next base: position 2,973 of record JBBQOT010000178.1, on the reverse strand, counting down.
GAAATCGGACGTGTTACTGCACCCGCGAGCGTCCGGAGGTGCGGCATATTAGCCATATGATAGCGAGCGCGCCCACGGTCATCGCCCCGCCGAGCAGCAACCGTGCCAAGCCCTGTACCGGCAACAGCCAATTGGCGATCGCCAGCCCTATTGCGGGTGCCAGGGCGGCAATGGCAGGCAGCAGCGCCGTGGGCCGGGCAGCGTGGCGGAAGGCCAGGGTGACCGCCGCGACAGCTACCACAGTAGTCGCCACCGCCAACGCTATGGCCCCGCCGAGGAACCCCGTCGCAGGCACCAAAACAGCCGCCGCTACGGCATTGAGTATCAGGCAGGTGACCCCGAGGCCAAGGATCGCACGGACCCGGCCGGCGGCGAGCAGGATGACCGTCGCCGCAGCGATGACACAGACCGCGCCGAGCACCCCGGCAAGCCAGCGCAGCACCGCGACCGCCGCCAACGGCCCATCGATGAAACGCCCGTTGTAGAGCAGCTCAAGGGCCGGAGCGGCTAGGTCCTGACCGGCACTGACGACCACGGCCCCGACACCCACGGCGAAGCGCAACGCCGTTGCTGCGCGGCGGGAAAAGCCGGCGGGATCGCCGCGGAACAGTCCGGCCAGCGCCGGGACCAGGGGCGTCGCGATGAGCCAGGGCAGGGTGAGCAGAGGCGCCATTGGGCGGAACGCTGCGGCAAAGGCGCCCAGCGCTTCGGGCGGGCAGGCGCTGGCGATCAGCAGTGGCGCGCCCTGCACGGTGATGGCGTAGCACAGTGCCGCCAGCCCATAGAGTGTCGCGCTCTGCAACAGAGGCGAACCGGCCCACGCGCGCAGGCGAGGTCGTGGACGATAGCCGATCCGCCGTACCGCGAGCGCCGAGATCCCTAGCGACAGTATCATCTCCCGGGCAACCAGCACGGCGGCAAACAGGCTGGCGGCGGCACTGGCGGCGGCCAACCCCACGCCAACGAGCAGGCTCATAATCTGGCTCGTCACCGCCAGGAGCGCCGGCCCGCCCAGCGCCTGACGCACCAGGAAGACCGCGCTTAGGGCGGAAAGATGCTGCAACAGGATCGCCAGAGCGGCCAGCACCAGCAGGCCCTGCTCATCGGCGCGCGGGCGTGTGGCGGCCAGCGCCAGGCAGGCCACCGCGGCCAGGGCAGCGAGGCCGAGGCGCAGGGCCAGCAGGTCTTCGAGGATCGCCCGCTCGCGCTCTGGCTCCGGTGCGATTTGCGCCGCGGCCACGTTTGAGGAGCCGAGATCGGTCAATTCGCGGGCCAGAGCGAGCACCGTTCCGACCAGCGCGACGAAGCCGAATCCCTCGGCGGGCAGCGAGCGGCCGAGTAGTGCGGTCAGCAGGAACGATACCCCCAAGCCCGCGACGGCGGCACCCAACAGCACGGCCTGGCTCTGTGTCGTCGCGCGGGTCATCGATTCCAGAAGATAGCGACCGGAGCGACCGCAGCAAGGCGGCGTCACACGTGGTCGAAGCGGTATCCGGCCACGACCCGAAGGGTCAACACCCGTGTCTCCATGTGCCTGTCATGGATTTCTGTCATGCTGCGCCGGCCGCAGTGCGACGCATGGAAAATCGCGCCGCAACTGTGGTGAACAGAGCATCCCAGGCATGCGCCAATGGCAGCAAGAGCGAACCGCCGCCAGCGTGCGTCAAGCTGACCAGAACGCGCGCAACTCTGGTGCCTGGTCCTGCTCGGCCACGGCCGCTTCCATGTGTCGCACGTAAGGGTCGGGCGAGTCGGTCATGCCGATTCGCTTGCGCATGAATATCCCGCGCACTTCGGACTTTCGAAAACCCGCCGTCAGGGCGCGCACTTCGATCGATGTCAGGTCAGGATGCCAGAAGTCGACGATGAGCACGATGCGACGCTCCATCGACAGGTTCCACACCGAATGCTCGAACGCATCTTCGAACAACAGGCACCGGCCTTCGCTCCACTCCCGCGTTTCGCCGCCGACACGGATTCCTGTCTCGCTGGGAATGCGAATGCCCAGGTGGCATCGCAGCCGCAGGTTGTCGACGCTGCAATGCAGCGGCAATCGGCTTTGCGCCCCCTGCACCGACAGAAGCGCGTCGCCCCAGGGATAGTCCAGGCACACATTCGGCAGCGACTTGATGATTGCGAAGGTGCGCGGACAGCGTTTCGTCAGCGCCTCAACGTCCACGCCCATATGATAAAATGGATACACTGTCCACGCTCGCGGCGGGGCGCGGCGCCGTAGCCAGCTCAGCGGGTTGCGCCAACTGCGCGACGGGCGTGAGGCAATGGTGTAGTCGAGCTGTGCGCTGTCATCCAGGCGGAGTGCTTCGTCGCCGATGACGGGGAACGCGGATTCGAGCATCGCCACGCCTTCGCACGTGCTTGCATCGTGAAAGGGCCGGTGGGTCAGACCGGGAAAGCAGGGATAGTCGGGGGCCATAGCCGGATCGACGCCGGTAGCTTCGCCCTCGCCCGTGAAGGCCAGCAGATACTGTTTCACACGGTCGAGTTGAGCACCGCCGCGCATCACGTGATCGTAAAAACCGCCGTTGCGCATCGCGCTCACGATAAGTGGCCAATCGGTGGTGTTCGTCACGGTATGCCTCACAGCGCGCCGTTCCGCGCGTCATCTACAGGTTGACTGAGTACTTTAGGGGAGCACAGCAGCAGGACGAAGGAGAGTAGTGTCGCATCGAACGCCAGGCGGCACAAATGTATCTGCCCACCGCTCCGCTAAGGTGGTGCGTCGCCGGTTGATCCGAGACCGAGCTTTGGAGCGCTGGAGGTTAGAGCTTTCCGGGGCCAAACCAACAATTATACAGAACGACCGTTGGAATTGTCTTGGCTTTGCGCGCTGCCAGCCTTTCATGGCGGCTTCGCCGTGGCAAGCGCGCGATACCAAGCGGCCCAATGATTGATCAATGGAGAAAGGCAAGGCCAGGCTTTGCCTAAGCGTCCTTCCGGAATGTAGATCAATAA
>JBBQOT010000177.1:0-6443 GCA_038331165.1 Acetobacterales bacterium | reverse complement strand
GGATGTTTCAACCACCGTGATGGCCCCCTTCCCCAAACAACACTTAAACAAATGGAGTCCAGAGGCGCTGCCTCTGGCGGGTCCAGGGCAGAGCCCTGGCCTTACTTATCTCACCTCAGGCCCTAAGTTCATCGCGAACTGGATGACGAATACGCCCGCCTGCGACGCCGCCACCCAAATCATGTTGCGGCGCATCGAGCTCATGTCGCGTGGTCACACCTCGTTGGGGCTGCGGGCTAGCCACCGCGTGCATCGGATATCACACTGTCCCAACCCAGGCCAAACCCGCCCGATCGATCAGAACCCTACGCCAAGCTGCCCGGTCGATCGGGCTGACCGCTCCGCTATTTCTGGGTCCACTGCCCGGATTCCGCGAGGAACCAGGTGTTGGGCGGCGCGGCCTTCAGAATCTCCACGGCGTAGATCTTCCCCACCGCCTCCACCGACACTTTGTCCGTGGCCGCGCGCTGGGCATAGAGCGCGCGGCGTTCAGCGTTGACCTGCGCCACCAATGCCGCGGTGGCCGGTGCAGCGGCGCCGCGCGCCACCGCAAACCCGTCGAACCGTTCGCCCACCGCGCCTGCGGCACGCGGCGCGTCGAGCATCCGCGATTGCGCCCACGCCGGCACGTTGAACGCCACCGCCACCGCCCCGGCCAACGCCAGACCGATGAAGCGCCGGCGCGCCAGGGCGGTCACGCACCATGGCATCGCTACTTCAGAAGATCGCCTTGGTTCCAACATCCTGCTTCGCCTTTTCCTCGACACGGAGGCGTACATCCGCATCGAGCTTAATGTTGAGGTTGATGGTGATCGGCTCTTTGGGAACCTGCAACTGCACCGTGGGCGTGCAGGCGGCGAGGCCACCGAGGCAGAGGGCCAGTGCCGCCAGCAGGCGGGGTGATCCAACACTCATTGTCGCGTACTCCCGGCGGTCTGTCGCAACAGCGCGCGCGCAGCCGTCATACTCTGCAGGGCAAGCGCGACCAGCTGGTCGAAATTGCTTTCGAATTTGATATTGAGATTGAAGGGCTGTCCTTCAAGGACCGCCGGGTTGCTACCCTTGATCCGCAGTGTGATCGTACCGTCGCCCGACGGGCCGCCTTCCAGCTCAATCTCGAGCGTATCGTAGCGGAAGTCCTCTAGCGCCCGCAGCACCAGCGCCATCGACTCGCCGGCGTCGGTCACCTGCTTGGGCAGTGTGTCACTGCGCAGATGAAGAACACCGGGGCCGCTGGCCGCAAGCCGGCCGCCGTCTACCTGCACGCGGCCGTCGGTCACCTTCAGGGGAATGCTGCCATCGATCCGGCCGGTGCCGGACAGGCCAGCCACGCCGACCAGTGTGAAGACCTCGGAGATGTCGATTTGCCGCAACGCCACAACCGTGCGCACGCCGGGCTGCACCAGGTCGATGACAAAGGGCGAGACCGACATCTCGCCGCCCGCCAGGCCCATGCGCATGGCCTGGATGCGCAAGGCCGGGGCCGGCAGCAGTTGGAAGGTGAGCGTGGCATTGGCGGGCGGCATTCCGGGCACGCCGACAATGCCGCTCAGCACCTGCCCCGGCGCGGTCGCGAGCGGCGCCAGGCCAACCAGCTTGATGTCGCCGTGGATCTTGCTCACCTGCACGCCCTGCGGTTCAAGCACGATGTCGGCCAAGCGCAGGGTCAACGCCGGCGTCACGGTCGTAGCCTGCCAGCCGATCCGTCCCGACAGCGCCACCGACCCCGCGAGCCCGCCAAACGCAGGGCCGATGGCAGGGGAGAAATCCCGCGGCTGCAACCCGTTGGCCCGGAAGACCAGGGGCGTCGTGGTAATGGCCGCATGTCCGGTGCCAGTCGCGCGATCGTGTCGGCCGGTAGCGTCGAGGACGAGCTTGCCGCGCCGTCCGGTGGCCTCGCCCTCGGCATGCAGGGTGAAGTCGAGCAGCGATCCCGCCATCGTGATCTCGCCCTTGATGCCGACCGGCACGATGGCGGCGGGGCTGCGGCCATCACGGAGCCGGGCGGCGCCGATGCTGGCCGACAGCTTGTCGCCACCGCGCCACACAATCTCGCCGCCGAGACCATCCACCGCCCAGGGCAGATCCTTCGGCTGCACCTCCACTTTCTGGAACTGAAACCGCAGCCCGCCGCCATCCGCGGCCGACAATGTCAGCACCGGAACCGCGATGCGCATCGCATGCACGGTGCCGGCGAACGGAATCGCCAGGTCCACCGCGAAGGAGGCGTTGGGGATATCGGACCCGGACACGGCAAGATCGGTGGAAAACGCCACCTCCACCGCGCCGTCCGGTTGCTCGAACACCACGCGCGCATCGGTGAGCCTGAGCGCGTCGATCCGGTAGCCGGAAGCAGGCGAAGTGCCGGGCACGGCCCCGGCGAAACGCAGCGGCGCGCCGCCCAAGACCACGCCGCCGTCCGTCAGCGCCATCGTCACGCGCAACCCGCTCAACTCCGCCTTGTCCACAATGCCGGCTGCCAGGCGCATCGGGTCATACGCCACCACAAGCGCATCGGCGCGGATCGCTCCACCGTACAGGCTGATGTCATGCGCCTGCAATCCGAACAGATCGACGCGGCCGATCGTCAACTGCACCGGCCCCATCCCCTGCCCCGCAAGCAGCCGTGCCCCAGCAAGCCGCACCACGTCATGGCGGCCGAACCACAGACCGAGCAATCCAGCCACCAGAACGACGGCGAGCGTCAGTCCGGCGAACTTCCAGGCCCGATGGCGGCGGCGTGGGAGGGGTTGATCGGCGGTGATCGGGTTCGGTCCTCAGTTGAGCGCAGTCGCGGCCATCTCTCAGCAGGGCGTTACGCGCCACGCGGCGTTGACAGAGGCTATCAACCGCTGTGCGACCGCGCGACGGATGCCGCACGGCGGACACCTGCGCGCACTCTAGCATAGCGGATCAGACACGATAAAGCGGCGACAACAAGTACTTTATCTGGACTGACGGTTTCACAAAAACAATTTACCGTGACAGGCGATGAACGCGAGTGAACCGTCGATATGAGTAAAAAATTCTTCAATGGCAGGTCCACGAGAACGTGTAGGTGAAATCACTCAAACGAAAAACGCATCCGGAATCTGGAACAAGGCAAAGCGTGCTTGTATACCTCTTGCAGTTACCTGGCACGCTCCGCAGCCGATTGCCCGCTCACATCATCAGGTGCCCGCTCCTCCGACATCACCAGCCCCCCAAGTCTCTCCCACCTCGAACATCGTGCCTGCTGAAAGCCAGGGAAGAAAAGGCGAGGGCTCCGCCCTCGACCCGCTGGGGCCGGCGGCCCCAGACCCCGTTCCCCAAGCAAGTTTCTTCTATCCCCCCGTGAAACGCGGGTAGCCGGAGGGCAGCGGCGACACCGTCACCCTGGAACAGGAACAAGGCCATGGCGCAGCATGATCTCGCGCATCACGGCCGGATCAGGCGTGCCGCCGACGACATGGGCTGCAAACTCGCGGAAATATTCCGGGCCAAGCACCCCCGGTGTCAGCACGCTCAGCACCGTCGCCGGCGCGCCGCTGCTGTTGGCGAACCCATGAACAATGCCGCGCGGCACGAACGCCGAATCGCCTGGTCCAATGGCGGTGGCGTGGCCGTCGACGGTAAACACCAGCGTCCCCGCCAGCCCATACACCACCTCATCCCAATCGCGATGATAGTGCGGCACCGGCATCCGCCCATCTGGCTGAACATCCATCTCGAACATGTCGAGGCTGCCACCAGTATCGTGCTTGCTGCGAAGAAAACGCAGCGTGATGGAACCTATGTTGATCGTTTCCGCCATTTTACCGTCCTTGTTTTTACGCGCCACCACGATACAGCCAGGGAAATCGGCGCCACTCAAGCCATTATTCTCCGAATGGATGGCCTGTTCACCCGTCCCCACGGCGTGCTCCCTGCCGACCGCGCATGCTGCAATGACCCTCCCGCCAGCACAACGTCGGCAATCGCGCCAGCCGGAGAGCGCCGGCCTGTTCCCCCACCTGACCACGCCGGCCTCCCCGATCCGATATAATTACTATATAATAATGATAATGATTGCACCCCTCCGCCCCCCGCGCTACGTTGCCCGCGCAAACCCCAGTGCCGCCCAGCTGATTCAAACTCTCCCAACGCCCGCAAAACGAGGAGCCGACCCAGTGGAGCAAAAACCCCGCCCCCCCATCATCTATGTCCGGGGCTTCGCCGCCACCCAGGCCGAGATCGAGGAAACGGTGGCCGACCCCTACATGGGCTTCAACGTCGGCTCCACCAAATCCCGCATGGCCTGGACCGGCGACATCAAGCGCTTCTACTTCGAATCCCCCCTCGTCCGCTTGATGAGCGACGAAAGATATGAGGATGTCTTCGTCAATGGCGACGACATGGTCGTCAGCCCCCGCGCAGACCGCCAGATCCCATACAGCTCCATCATCATCTACCGCTACTACGACGAAGCCTCGCAGGACTTCGGCGACGGCAAGGGCACGCCCCCAATCACCAAATTCGCCACCGGCCTGGGTGAACTGATCCTGCGCCTGCGCCAGATTATCTGCGACAATCCGGCCAACAACATCACCCCCGAAGCCTTCCGCGTCCACCTCGTCGCCCACTCCATGGGCGGCCTCGTCTGCCGCGCCTTCCTCCAGAACACCGCACTCAGCACCGCCGAGGCCCGCGGCGCCGTGGACAAGCTTTTCACCTACGCCACGCCCCATAACGGCATCGACATGCGCATCGTTCGCAATGTCCCCGGCTGGCTCTCCTTCGGCGACGTCAACAACTTCAACCGCGACAAAATGGCAGAATATCTCGCCATCCCGCCAGGACCGGACGCCTCGCTGCTGAAGAACGTCCGCCCCGACCGCGTCTTCAACCTTATCGGCACCAACCCGCGCGACTACGCCACGGCCGGCGGCCTCTCCGCCTGGGCCGTCGGCGACGCCAGCGACGGCCTGGTCCGCATCGAAAACGCCGCCACCCACGGCCCGCGCGATGGTCTGGCCGGCGATGACGTCGCCTCGCCACGCGCCTTCGTCCACCGCAGCCACTCCGGCCCCTACGGCATCGTCAATTCCGAGGAGGGCTACCAGAACATGGTCCGCTTCCTCTTCGGCGACCTGCGCGTCGACGGCATACTCGACATCGACGACATCACCCTCCCCGCCGCCGTCCAGAAGGAATTCGACGCCGGCAAGAAGGTCAAAGCCTCGTACCAGTTCGAGGTCGCGGTCAGCATCCGCGGCTGCCAGTGGCAGATCACCCGCCGCGAAGTTCGCGAAAACTCCGCCATCTTTCGCAGCTACGAAGACCTGTTCCCCGGCGCGGACAAAACCGACCGTCCACCCAACCGCCAGAACAGCCCGCATCTCTTCTCCGTCTTCCTCGACAGCAGCAAAAGCGTCGTCTCGGGCTCCGTCAGCTTCGCTATCGACCTGAAGGTTCTCGTGCCCGACTACCAGGTCGCGGGCAGTTTCTTCACCACCAACCACTACGAGGGCGGCTACATCATCCGCACCCAGATCCTGGTCGAAGCCTTCCCAGACCCAACCGCCCTGGGCGGCTGGAAGGTCAAGTACGGCTTCCAGGACAAAACCCCTGGCAAGGCAACCACCAGCGCCGACACCAGCGCGCTCGACCCGGACGCCGACGGAACCCCCGGCCTCGCCTTCAATATCCCGCTCAAACAGCCAGCGCGCCCAGGATTCCGCGGCACACTGCGCGTCGAGGCACGCCCATGGACTTGATGCACCACTGGATCTGACGAACCTTACGGGTGCGCAGCAGCGCCCGCATCTCCTGCGTCGGCGCTTCCGGGACGAAGCTTGCGCGGATCAGGCCGTGCGCCAGCAGGTCTGCCAGCCAGATAGCGTTGGCGACATCGGTCTTGCGGCCCGGCACATTCCTGACATGGGCGGCATTGGCCAGGATCAGCGTCAGATCGCCGTCCGACCGGATGTGCCAAACCGGCTTCCAGTAGACGCCGGTCGCTTCCATAGCGACATGGGTGCAGCCGTTCTCCGCCAACCAAGCGGACAACGCCAGTAACCCCGGCGTGGTGGTGTCAAACGTGCGCACTTCGGTCTTGGCAGGAACGTCGCCGGCGAGCCCGACCCCGGCCACGACCGTGTCATTGTGCACATCAAGGCCCGCACAGCGCGGGTAGAGAACGTCCATGGCTCCCTCCATCTGTTGCGCCGCCGACGCAGGGCACCCCTGGATGGAAAGTCTAAATAGCGCGCTCCAGGACCTTGCGGCCCCTGGCGCAATCGGGGGTGCTTTGAGTGCCCCAGGTTCAACTGATACGCGGGCTCGATCGCACCATAGGAAAGCCAACCTCTCCGCCGACGGTCCAACAAGCCTGCCACAAGTTTCATGCACAGGGGTCGATTATTGCGGTGAAGAACTAATACCAACCGCCGAAAAAGCCCACTCTCCCGCCAGCTTTGGCCATC
>JBBQOT010000176.1:0-6449 GCA_038331165.1 Acetobacterales bacterium | reverse complement strand
TCGACAGCCGCGCGGGAATAGCGCGGCAAGTCCAGCGCGATGCCGGCCAGCGTGGTCACCGTGCCCGAGGTTCCCAGCAGCACCACGCCGCCCTGGCGCACCTCCTGGGCGATACGGTGCACCGCCTCGAACGGGCGCAATTGGCGCGCCACCTCCTCGACCATCGCCTCGAACCCGGCCTCGGTGTCGGCGGCGTCTGGCCAGCGCTCAGCCAGGGTCACGACGCCCACCGGCAGCGAGATGGTGCCCATCATCTGCGGCGGCGCCCCCGCATGGCCGCCGCCCAGCCGCACCCAGGTCACCTCGGTCGAGCCGCCGCCGATGTCGAACAGCAACGCCCGGCGCGCGCCCCCGCGCAGCAGCGGGGTGCAGCTTTCCAGTGCCAACTCGGCCTCCTCGCGGGCCGAGATGGTCTCCATTGGCAGCCCGGTTTCGGCGCGAACGCGCGCCAGAAAGCCGGCACCGTTGGCGGCGCGGCGGCACGCCTCGGTGGCAACCGCCCGCAAGCCGCGGATCGGCCGACGGCCCAGGCGCTGCACACAGCCCTGCAGGGCGGCAATCGCGCGATCCATGGCCGCCTCGCCCAGCCGACCGGTGTCGTGCAGCCCCTCGCCCAGGCGCACCGTGCGGCTGAAGCTGTCGAGCACGCGAAACCCCTCGCCGGCCGGTGCACCCACCAGCAGGCGGCAGTTGTTGGTGCCCAGGTCGATCGCGGCAAAGGCCCCCGACGCGCTGAACGGAGGTGCCGCGATCGCTGAAAGCCCGGAGCGGCGCGTCTCTGGTACGGTTGGGTCGGAATGATCCATGATGGCCCATAAGTGGGGACGCTATTTTTCTCCCGCAGCCCCCCCAGGGCAAGCCCGGAATGCGCCCGGCGCCGATGTTTACCGTGCCCAATGGTTGCGCGGTGCCGGACCCCATGCTAATCCGCCGCTCCCGTCGCTTGGGGGATAGTTTAGCGGTAAAACTCCCGGCTCTGACCCGGGCATCCTTGGTTCGAATCCAGGTCCCCCAGCCAACGTCGCGAAACAGCATTAAATCAAGTGGTTGTTCGGCCGGCGCCGAGCGACACCGCGTGACACGTGGCTGACAACCGGGCCGAATGGTGGACGCCATCCGGGACCTCTCCTAGTAATCATTCTCCTCGACTGCCGACGGGAGGCCGCGATCAGCATGCATCCGCAGCCCACGCCGCACCACGGCAAGCCCATTGCCCTGCGCCGCCGAGGCTTTCTCGCGCTGGCAACGGGCGCCGCGCTGGTGCGGGGACCACGCCCGCTGCTGGCCCAGCCGCATGTGGTGCGCGGTTGGTCGGGTGCCGCCGACGCGCGGAGCATGGGTGTGATGCCGGGCACCGACGCCGACATGGCCCCAGCGCTCAACGCCGCGATCGAGGGGATGGCCAAGGGTGGCGGCACGCTGCGCATCGCACCGGGCGAATACCGGCTGGGCGGCACCGTCTGGCTCGACTCCGGCCTGACGCTGGAGGGGCCGAGTGCTACGCTGTTCGCCGACGACCGCTGGCAGCGGAACCAGCAGCAGATCATGGTTTCGCGCTTTGCCCTGCTGGCCAACCGCCGCGCCGATGCGACCGCCATCACCGACCGCGACATCGCCGTGCGCGGCCTCGGTTTCGCGTATCGCGGCTTCCAGCACGGCGACGCCCACGCCATCGCCCTGCGCCGGGTCGACGGCGTGCAGGTTATCGAGTGCCGGTTTCGCGGCGGCGGCAACGGCACCGCCTTGCTCGCCTGCCGCCACACCCTGGTCGCCGGCAGCTTTGCCGATGGCACCCGCAACTGCGCCTTCGACCATTGGGAGGGAACCAGCGACGGCGAAGTTCGCGATTGTCGCGCCACGCTCGACATCGGCTACGGCATTCTTTTTACCGGCCAGGGCACGGCGCGCGACAACCACCAGACCGCCGCCCGGTTGACCGCCCGCGCCAATGTCATCGAGGGCTCAGGCGTCGGTATATGGGTGTGCAGCCTGTCCGAGCATTCGGCGGTGACCGACGTGGTGCTGGACCGCAACACCGTCCGCGGCGGGGCGCGCACGACGAACGGCATCGGCGCCACTGGCGCGATCCACCGCATCGCCATCACCGCAAACCGAATTTCTGGCGTGCAGGGCGGCAATCCGCTGTTCAGCCGCGCCGACGTGTGGAACCGCCCGACCGACGTGGTGATCTCCGGCAACACGGTGCAGGACAGCACTCCATCGGCGCGCGGGATCGCGCTGATCCAGGCGTTGGGCGACGGGGTCACGGTGCGCGGCAACCGGGCCAGCGGCGGCAGCTATCGCTCGCTGGTGTGGGTCGACGGCACCGGGGTGGAACTGGCCGACAACCATGGCGACGGCCTGACCTCGCGCTTCAAATACAACGCCGCCGCGGCCCGCGCCCCGCGCATCGCCGACCCCTGATGACGCGGGCGGCACGGCGATGACGGTCTATGTCGACGATATGCGCGCGCGCTTTCGCAAGCACATCATGTGCCACATGATCGCCGATACAGCGGATGAGCTGCACCACATGGCCGTGCACATCGGTATCGCGCGGCGCTGGTACCAGGGCGACCACTACGACGTCACGCTCGACCGCCGCGCCATGGCGGTGCAGTTTGGCGCGCGGGAAATCACTTGGCGCGAGTGCGGCCTGATGACGGTGCTGCGCCGGCGTGACCCCGCCGCCCCGCTGGTCACCCCCGCCGAGGGTGCCGCCTGGCTGCGCGCCCGCGTCGACGCCCACCTCGTCGCGCATGCGCCACGCGACAGTGCACGATCGAGCTGACGGGTTGCACAAATCGGCCGAATGGTCAGCCCAGTTGGGAAGGCAAGGCCAGGGCTTTGCCGTTGCGGCGCGAAGCCCTGCTTTTCTGGCGATACATCAAAATCTTCAGCGATCACTACTATCCTAGACGTTGCACCGCTCGCACCCGGGTGCCCGCTGCTGGCGGGGTTTCGGGCGGGCCGGCGAAGCACTGGGCCAGCGCCATCCAGGCGTGCGCCGCCTCGCCTTCCATTCGCAAGGCGGTATCGGCGATGTTTCGCGTCTGGGCGACGACCTGGCAGAACTGGATGGCATCGCCGGCCACCAGCCCGCCCTCGCCCGGCCACGCCCAGCCATCGCCGAATGGCGTATCCAGCCGCACCTCCGGCTGCGGGCCGGGCGGCTCCTGGTTGCGGTTCCTGAAGGTCCAGCCATACGTGCGCACACCGATCTCGGCGATGTTGCGCAGGCGCAGCGAGGCGGGCGGGCGTTCGACACCCAGCAGGTCGTAGATCGCTTGGCCATGCGACCAGGTTTCCATCTGCCGGGCGGTGGCAAACATGCGCAGCCCCATGCCTGGCCCGGCCCAGGGCATGCGGGTTTCCGGCGCGATGCCCGCCAGCCGGTCGCATAGTGCCAGCGCGGTGCGGTGCCACAGCGCCAGCAGTGCCGCACCCTGCGGGTTGCCCAGCCGGTCGCGTGTCGCCTGCACGTTGGTCAGGCCGCGGGCGCGAAGGGCCTGCATCTCGGCACGGAACGTCGCGAACGCATCCACCCCATCGGCCGAGGCCATCGCCATCAGGTCGCTATGGTGCAGGTGCTGCACGATGTCCTCCACCGTCCAGGCCTTGAACCCGGTGGGCGCGGTCCAGGCGGCGGCGGGCATGGCGGCGAGAAGCCGGTTCAACTCCTCGACTTCGTCCTGAAAGTCTTTGATTTGCTGTAACATCACACTCACCTCGGCCAGGCGCGAAGGGACAGGAACCCACCATCGATCGGCAACATCAGCCCGGTTACCCAGCGCGCTTCGTCGCTGGCCAGGTAGACCCCGGCATGGCCGACATCCCAGCCCGTGCCCTCGGTCTGCAACGGCACGCCGCGGCGGCGGCGTTCGCGCGCTTCCTCGCCCAGATGCGCCACCATCGGCGTATTGACCGTGCCGACGATGATGCAGTTGGCGCGAATGCCATGCACGGCGTAGTCCGCAGCCACCGACAGCGTGAAGCCCTGCAGCCCCGCCTTGGTGGTGGTATAGGCCACCGCCCCCGGCGAGCCCATCAGCCCGGTCATGCCGGCGATCGAGGACACGGTGATGATGGCGCCGCTGCCTTGGGCCGTCATCGCCGGCAGCACGGCGCGGCAGCACAGCAGGGCGGAGGTGAGGTTGGTGCGGAACACCCGGTCCCAGTCGGCCAGGGTCACCGTCTCCGGGGTGCCGCCGGCGCCGATGCCGACATTGTTGTGCAGGATATCGATGCGCCCGAACTGGTCCAAGGTGGTTTGCGCCATGCGCGTGGTATCGGCCTCGTCGGCGACATCGGCTGCCAGCGCCTGGGCGCTGCCGCCCTCCTGGCGGATGGTCTCCGCCAGCGCCTCGGCGCGGTCGAGCGAGCGGTTCACCAGCACCACTCGTGCCCCCTCGCGCGCAAACAGGATCGCCGTCGCCGCGCCGTTGCCCACCCCCTCGCCGCGCGAGGCGGCCCCGGTCACGATCGCCACCTTGCCGTCCAGCCGTCCCATGGGCCGCCCTCCTGTTTGCCGGATCATGCGGCGGGAGGCGGGGTCAGCGCCAGCCGCGCCTCCATGATGTCGGCATCGCCCGGGGTGCGGCGAACGGTGAAGCCCAGGCGCCGGGTGAAGGCGAGCATCGGGACGTTGTCGGCCAGGACTTGCCCCACCACCTCGCGCACGCCCTTGCCCCGGCCCCAGTCGATCAGGTGGCGCATCAAGGCGCTGGCGATGCCATGGCCCTTGGCATCGGCCTGCACCACCACGGCGAACTCGGCCTCGCCGGTGTCCATCTCGCGCACCAGGCGGGCCACGCCCACGGTTTCGCCAGTTTTTCGCACGGCGACCAGCGCCATTTCGCGCTCGTAGTCGACCTGGGTCAGGCGGGCGATCTGTTCGGCCGACAGGGCGCGGATGGCACTGAAGAAGCGGTAACGCACGTCCTCGGGCGACAGGCGGGCAAAAAAGGCGGCATGCGCGGCGGCGTCCTCGGGGCGGATCGGTCGGATCACCACGGCCTCGCCGCCGGTATCGTGGGTGCGGACCCATTCGTTGGGATAGGGCGGGATGGCCAGGCGGGCCCGGTTGTCGGTGCGCAGCGTGACGGCGACGGCACCGGCGCGGATGCCGGCGGCGTCGAGGTGCACGGGGTCGAGAACCAGTGTGGCCAAACGGGGTTGTTCCACGGCGAGTTGGCTGACCCGGACCAGCAGGTCGGCGACGCGGGCGGCCGCGCCGACGATGGTGGCGATTTCGGCCGAGATGCCGGTATGGGCGATCAGATCGGCGGCGAGGGTCAGGTTGAGCGGTGGCAGGTCGACGGCGATGTCGTGACGCAGCCCGCGGGCGGCGCCGCCCCGACTCAACGCCAGTGTGGGACCGAACATCGCGTCCTCGCCAAGCGCCACGCGCAGGGTCGCGGCCCCCGGGGTATCACCCATGGCGATGCCGTACGCCGCGAGCAGGCCAGCCGTGGCGGCGGGCGACAACGGTCCGGGGGCGGACCCTGCCAATGCCTGGGCCGCCGCGTCGGCGTCGATATGCAGGTCGGGCACCGCGTTGTCCGGCAGTTCGCGCGCGGCGGCGCGGATGCGACGGTGCTGGACGAGATGCAGGAAGCCGCGCACTGCCTCCTCCGGGGTGGCGAAGGCGGGTATGCCGGCGGCGGCGAGGCTGCGGCGATGGGCCTCGCCGGTCGAGTGGCCCATGGCACAGACCAGCAGCGGCACCTTCATCGCCTGTGCGGCGGCGCCGATCGCCTGCATGGCCGCGGTGTCGCCGGGGCCGGTGGGGGCGTGGACCAGGAGCACGCCGCCGACCTCCGGGGCATCGGCCAGCATGGTGGCAAGTTCGGCCAGCCGCAGCGCCGCGTCGGGGCCGGCATAGACGATGTCCTCGCTGCCGGGCAGGACGCGCGAGACAATCGCCCGCGTTTCGGGGGACAGCGTGGCCAGCGTCAGGCCGTCGCGCAGGGCGGCGTCGGCGGCGAGCTGGGCGGGGCCGATGGCGTTGGTGACGATGGCCAGGCCCTCGCCGCGGGCCGGGCGCGACCGCGTCAGCGTTTCCGCGGCGGCCAGCAGGTCGGCGAGGCTGTCCACGCTCAGCACGCCGCAGCGGCGCAGCACCGCGGCGAAGGTGGCGTCGGCCAGGCCCGCGGGGTCGGCCAGGCGGGTGCCGGCGCGGATCGCCACCACCGGGCGCAGCCGGGCTGCGGCACGGGCGGCGGAGATGAAGCGGCGCGGGTCGCGGATGTGGCGGATGTCGAGCAGGATGGCGCCGGTGTCGCGGTCGCGCGACAGCCAGTCGAGCACCAGGGCGAAGCCGATATCGGCATTGCCGCCGATGCCGGCGATGGTGGAAAAGCCGATACCGTTCGGCTCGGCCCAGTCGAGCACCACGCGGCACAGTGCGGCCGATTGCGACACCAGGGCGAGCCGGCCAGGGCGGGGCG
>JBBQOT010000175.1:0-6454 GCA_038331165.1 Acetobacterales bacterium | reverse complement strand
AAGCCCAGGGTGTGGACGCGCGGGGCGCGGCCCCGCACCCCGCCCGGGGCCGAGCCCCTGGACCACATATTATTTAAATAAATGGGTTTCCAACGGCGGTCGGCTTTTGGTGGGACCTGGGCAACGCCCTGGCCTTGCCTTCCGTCATAGGTCAATCATCAGACGTAGATCATCTTACGCGTCATGCCACCGTCGATGACGAATTCAGCGCCGGTGATGAACCCCGCTTCGGCGCCCAGCAGGAACGACGCTGCGGCGGCAATGTCCGCCGGCGTGCCGACCCGTCCGGCCCAATGTTGGGCGTGGTCGGCCGGCGTGGGTGGCGGACCGCGCGTGAGTATCCAGCCCGGGCTGATGCAGTTCACCCTAACATCCGGCGCCAGGCTGGCGGCGAGTGCGTGGGTCAGCGCCACCAGCCCGCCTTTGGAGGCCGCATAGGCCTCGCTGTTCGGCTCCGACTGATGGGCGCGGGTGGAGGCGATGGTGACGATGGCGCCACGTGCCGCGCGCAACAGTGCCTCCGCCGCGCGCGCCAGCAGGAAGCTGCTGGTGAGGTTCGTTGCCAGCACCGACGACCACTCGGCCAGGGTCAGCTCCGCCAGCGGTTTGTTGATGCCGAACCCGGCGTTGCAGACCAGCCCATCCAGCCGGCCCTCGGTCGCGGCGATGCCGGCGACCAACGCGGCGACCGCCGCTTCGTCGGCCACATCGGCGCGCACTGTGCGGCTGCCTGGCGGGCCGTCGGCATCGCGGTCGGCGGCCACCACGCGCCAGCCATCGGCCAGCAGCCGTGCCGCGACTGCCTGGCCGATGCCGCGGCCGGCGCCGGTGACCAGTGCCGTCTTCACCCCTTCAATGCGCCCAACACGCGCGCGATCCATCCGTCGAGCTGCGCCGGATCGTGCCAGCGCAGCACGGCGACGATGTCGTTGGTGGGGTCGACCCAGGTGAAGTTGCCGCCCGCCCCGGTGGCCCAATAGCTATCGGCCGGCGCACTCGGCTTCGGCCCGCGCCCAGTCTTTAGCGGGGTGTTGAGCCACCACAGGAAGCCGTAGTCGGGCTTGATGGCGCAGGGCACCAACGATTGCGCCACCCACTCCTGCGCCACCACCTGCTGCCCGCCCCAGGCGCCGCGGCGCGCCATCATCAACCCCACGCGGGCCTGGTCCTCGGCGTGGATGAACACGCCGCCACCCCAATGCCCGCCGCCCGAAACCGAGCGCACATTGCGCCCGCCAGCCAGCACGAACGAGTTGGAATAGCCGGTCCAACGCCACTCGCCCGACGCCCCGATCGGCCCCATCACCCGCTCGGCGAACACGTCTGGCAGCGCCCGTCCGAAGCGCCGCAACAGCGCGAGGCTGAGCCGGTTCACCCTGACGTCGTTGTATTCCCAGAAGCTGCCGGGATCGCGCAGTGGGCGGGCGTCGCCCTTCTGCATGTTGGGCTGCCCGGCGAATTCGGTGGCCAGGGTGCGGTTGCGGTCGATCTGGTCGGCCTTGCCGAACAGCGTGCCCTCCCATTCCGAGGTCTGGTGCAGCATGTGCCGCCAAGTGATGGCGCCGTTATGCGGCCCGTCGAATCCGCCATCATCGACCGTGCGGCCGACGGGCTCGTCGAGGTCGCGGATCAGCCCGTCGGCGACCGCAATGCCGGCCAGGATCGACAGGTAGCTCTTGGCGACCGAAAAGGTCATGTCCACCGCGCGCGTGTTGCCCCAGCTCGCCACGATCTTGCCGCCGCGCAGGATCAGGCCGTTCGGCCCGCTGCGGTTGGCCACCGGGCCGAACAGGAAATTGTCTGGCGGTGGCTCGAACGTGCCGGTTTCAAGCTGGCTGCGAACGTCGCGCAGCCACGTGGTTTCGTTGGCTTCGGCGAAGGCCACGGCATCGGCGAGCTTTGCTGCGTCAAAGCCCGCCTCGGCCGGTGCCAGGCGCGCCCAGGCCTGCCCGTCGGCCGGTGGCACATAGGTTTCGGCCATGTTTGATCCTTCGAGTTCAAGCGGGCCGGATGCCCCAGGGGAACGGCGACACGCCCTTGATCATGCCGGTGAGCGAGGTCCGAAACGCGGTCTGCAAATAAAATTGCCCCACCGGAATGGTCGCCACCTCGTCCAGCGCCAGTCGGCCCAGCTCGTGCGCCAGGCGTGCCTGGGTCGCCGCATCGGTGGCCGCCACCCAGGCTTCGGTCAGCTCCTCGGCCTTCGGGCTGGTCCACCAGCCGAACCAGCCGCGCTCACCCTGGCCGCGCACCAGCGGCGAGGTGACCGGCGAGCCATAGGCCGGTGCGCCGCCGGTCGTGTGGAAGATGCTCCAGCCGCCCTTTTCCACCGGCTCGCGGCTGGCCCGGCGCTGCACCACGGTGCCCCAGTCGCTATCGCGCAGCTCCACGTTCATGCCGGCCTTCTTGAGGTTATCGAAGGTCACCTGGCCGAGCGGGCCGATATCGGGGAAGTCGGTGGGGTTGATGATCGACACCTTCTGCCCGGCATAGCCCGCCTCCTTCAGCAGCGCGCGCGCCGCCTCCAGGCTGCCGGGCATCAGGTCGCGCTCCTCGCGGAAATACGGGGTGTGGCGCGGGAACAGGCTGAGGCTGGTGGTCCACAGCTTTTCGTCGTCGCCACGGCTGGCGCGCATGTAGTCGTCCTGGCGCACGGTGGCGCGCACCGCACGGCGCAGGCCGATGTCGTTGAAAGGCACTTGCAGATGGTTCAACCGCATCAGCGCCAGCCGCCCTGCTGGGTCGGTCACCTCGGCGCGGATCGCCGGGTTCTTCAACAGCGAGGGGATCAGGTCGACCAGCGGGCGCTCCCACCAATCGGCCTCGTTGTTCTGCAATGCCGCAGCCGCCGTGGCGGGGTCGGGGATGACGTTCCAAACCACGCGGGCGAAGTGCGCCACCTTGCCGCCGGCGGTGCCGTCGGGCGGCTCCTGGCGCGGCAGGTATTTGTCGAACCTGGCGTACACCGTGCGGCTGCCCGAGTTGTACTCGTCGGCCACGAAGCGGAACGGCCCGCTGCCCACCACTTCGCGCACTGCGGTATTGGCGTCGGTTTTGGCCAGGCGCTCGGGCATGATGAAGGCGGCGCCATCGGATTTGGCGATGGCATCGAGCAGCAGCGGGAATGGCCGCTTCAGCTTAATCTCAACCGTGCGGTCGTCGGCGGCGCCCCAGCTGTCCACCACCCGGTCGAGGAGCTGGCCGAACGGATCGCGCTTGGCCCAGCGTGAAAGCGAAGCGGCGCAGTCGAGCGCGCGCACCGGTTCGCCGTCGTGGAAGAACAGCCCGTCGCGCAGGCGAAAACGCCAGGCGCGGCCGTCATCCGACACGGTGTGGCCGTCAGCCATCTGCGGGCGGTGGCGGCCCTGGCTGTCGGTGCCATACAGCGTGTCGAACACGTACCAGGCGTGGTTGAAGGTGACCGTCGCCGTGGTCCACACCGGGTCCAGCACGGTCAAATTCGCCTGCGGTATGAATCGCAGCACGCTGGCCGGCTGGGCGATGGCGGGGGCGGCGAGTATCGACGCGGTGGCGAGGCCCGATCCTAGGAAGCGGCGGCGCTGCATAGTGGTTCTCTCCTGGTGCGGGTGATGCCGAGCACCGTAGAGAGCAACGCTCAGGCAAGAAAGGCCAGGGCCTTGCCTTCCTACCTTGGTCCTCCCTGGGCCGCATGGCGAGTTCGGTGGCAAAGGCGGCGGCTTTCTCCCCGCCCCGGCTGGCAACGGCGTCGACCACCGCCAGCGCCGAGCCGGCGACACCGCGGGTGAACTGGCGGGCGATATTGGCGGCACCGAGGATGCCGTAGCGCAGCGGAGCGACGTCGGACATGGGGGCAGCCTTGCCGGGAAGCGGCAGCATGGCCGCTCGATCGGTGGCGGGCAAGGCAGGTGCCAAGGTCCGGCGGCGGCAGGTATCAAGCGCGCGATCAAGCGCCGGGCGGGGCGATGGGTAGATGCCGATGGTTTGCGTGGTGGGCGACGCGTCCATATTCGGGTGAGGATGACCATGAACGGATCCCGCCGATGTTTGCCCGCGCCACTGCCCTCGCCTCCAGCCTTGCCGTTGCGGCCTGTTCGGTGATCGGCGACCGGTCAGGCACCGAGGAGCCGTCCTACCAAGTGGTGGCGCAGGCGGGCGCGGTGGAAATTCGCAGCTATGGCCCACGCCTGGCAGCCGAAACTGTCGTGGAGGCGGATGAAGAGGCGGCGCGAAATGCCGGGTTCCGCCGCCTGGCGGGATACATCTTCGGTGCCAATACTGCGCAGGCGAAGATTGCCATGACGGCGCCGGTCGCCCAATCGTCCGCCCAAACGGCTGGCGGCGAGCAGATCGCCATGACCGCGCCGGTGGCCCAGGCGCGCGACGGGGCGGGGCGCTGGGTGGTGCGATTCTTCCTGCCGCGCGAATGGACGCTGCAGACGTTACCGGTGCCGGACGACCGGGCGGTGCGGTTGGTGACAGTGCCGGCGGAGACAGTGGCCGTGCTGGGTTTCACTGGCAGCCGTGCGGCGTCAGCGGTGGCCGAACGGAAGGCTGCATTGCAGCAGGAATTGTCGCAGACGCCGTGGACGACTGTGGGCACACCGGTGGCGTGGTTCTACGACCCGCCGTGGACGCTGCCTTGGCTGCGGCGCAACGAGGTGGCGGTGCCGGTGTCTGCCAGGGTCGCCGAGGCGTCGCGCTAGGCCAAGAAAAACCCCGCGACATTGCTGCCGCGGGGCATTCCGTTCAGCCCGATCAGAAGGATCAGACGGAGTAATACATCTCGAACTCGACGGGATGCGGGGTGTGCTCGAAGCGGTACACCTCGCTCCACTTCAGCTCGATATAGCTCTCGATCTGGTCGACGCTGAACACGTCGCCGGCCAGCAGGAAGTCGTGGTCGGCGGCGAGCGCGCCGAGGGCTTCGCGCAGCGAGCCGCACACTGTCGGAATGCCCTTCAGTTCTTCCGGCGGGAGGTCGTAGAGGTCCTTGTCCATCGGGTCGCCCGGGTGGATTTTGTTCTTGATCCCGTCCAGCCCCGCCATCGCCAGTGCCGCGTAGGCCAGGTAGGGATTGGCCGAGGCATCGGGGAAGCGGATTTCCACCCGCTTGGCCTTGGGGTTGGTGGTGTAGGGAATGCGGCACGACGCCGAGCGGTTGCGCGCGGAATAGGCCAGCAGCACCGGCGCCTCGAACCCGGGGATCAGCCGCTTGTAGCTGTTGGTGGACGGGTTGGTGAAGGCGTTCAGCGCCTTGGCGTGCTTGATGATGCCGCCGATGTAATACAGGCACATCTCCGACAGGTCAGCATAGCCATTGCCGGCGAATAGCGGCTTGCCGGCTTTCCAGATCGACTGGTGGGTGTGCATGCCCGAGCCGTTGTCGCCGTAGATCGGCTTCGGCATGAAGGTCGCCGTCTTGCCGTAGCTGTGGGCCACGTTGTGGACGCAGTATTTGTAGATCTGCATCTGGTCGGCCATGGTCACCAGCGGCCCGAACCGTGTGCCAAGCTCATGCTGGGACTGCGCCACCTCATGGTGATGCTTCTCGATCGGCAGGCCCATCTCGCCCATGGTCGAGAGCATCTCGGCGCGCAGGTCCTGCTCGCTGTCCACCGGCGCGACCGGGAAGTAGCCACCCTTCACCACGGGCCGGTGGCCCATGTTGCCCTCGGGGTAGTCCTTCATGCTCGAGGTCGGGCCCTCGATGCTGTCGATGTGGTAGCTGCCGAAATTGCCGCCAGTGCCGAAGCGCACGCTGTCGAACACGAAGAACTCGGCTTCCGCGCCCACCAGCACGGTGTCGCCCACGCCGCTCGACGCCACGAACGCGGCGGCGCGCTTGGCGGTGCCGCGCGGGTCGCGCGTATATGCCTGGCCAGTCGAGGGCTCGAAGATGTCGCAGATCAGGATCAGGCTCGGCTTGGCCGCGAACGGGTCCATCACCGCGGTGTCCGGGTCCGGCATCAGGATCATGTCGCTCTCGTTGATCGCCTTCCAGCCGGCGATGCTGGAGCCGTCGAACATGAAGCCGTCGGTGAACACGTCCTCGGTCACGGTCGAGACGTGCTGGGCCGTGTGCTGCCACTTGCCGCGTGGGTCGGTGAAGCGGAGATCGACGTATTCGACGGAATGCTCACGCATCATTTCCATGACGCGCGTGACCTTCTCGTTCGCGGCGGGCGCGGCGGGCGCGGCAGGGGGCTTCTTCGCCATGTATCCGGTTTCCTCGTCGTTGTGCGGAGGCGGCAAGGCCTGCCTCGCGCGGATCGGGGCCGCCCCACGCGGCCCCGGGATCGTCTTTCGCGGCTTCGATCGCATGGGCCAAATTCGCTCACGCCCGGGAAGTGGGCGTCAGGCTTGGACCACTAGATCGCGTCGTGCCCGCGCTCTCCGGTGCGGATACGCACCACTTCCTCGATGTTGCTGACGAAAATCTTGCCGTCGCCGATGCGCCCGGTGCGGGCCGCGT
>JBBQOT010000174.1:0-6457 GCA_038331165.1 Acetobacterales bacterium | reverse complement strand
AGCAGCAGCACGCGAAACCCGCGGTCGCGCAGGGCGTGGGCCAAAGTGATGCCCGCGGCACCGCCGCCAACAATGCAGATCTCGGCCTCAAGCACCGATCCGGCCGGCAGGGTTCGCGCGTCGTGGAACATCGCCGCAGGTTAGCCCAACGCGCATGGCAACGTAACCAGCCGGCGGCTTGCGCGCCACGCGCGGCGGTGGTTCGCTGCACCCGCAGCCGCGGCACCGCGCCGCGATCGACGGTAGGAGAAACCGATGCAAGCTCTCGACGCATTCCGGGCCGACAACCGCGCCTGGCTGGAGGCGAACTGCCCGCCCAGCATGCGCACCCCCATGCCGGCCGAGGAAGCGGTGTCGGGCGGCAAGAACGCGACCTTCGCCAACCCCGACTCCAAGGTCTGGTTCGACCGCATGGTGGCCCGCGGCTGGACCGCGCCGGTCTGGCCGAAGGAGTACGGCGGCGGCGGCCTGTCCAAGGACGAGGGCATGGTGCTGGAGGAGGAGATGAAGGCGCTGGGCTGCCGCGCCCCGCTGGGGGGCATGGGCTTGTCGATGCTCGGCCCGGTGCTGCTGGAATACGGCACCGAGGAGCAGAAGCAGCAGCATCTGACCAAGATCATCCGCGGCGAAATCCGCTGGTGCCAGGGCTACAGCGAGCCCGGCGCCGGTTCCGATCTGGCGGGATTGCAGACCCGCGCGGTGTTGCAGGGCGACCACTTCCTGGTCAACGGCCACAAGATCTGGACCAGCAACGCCCACTACGCCGACTGGATATTCTGCCTGGTGCGCACCGACCCGACGGTGAAGAAGCATGACGGCATCAGCTTCCTGCTGATCGACATGGCCGACCCCGGGGTGCGGCCGCGGCCGATCCGCCTGATCAGCGGCTATTCGGTGTTCTGCGAGACCTTCATCGAGAACGTGCGGGTGCCGAAGGACAACCTCATCGGCGAGATGAACAAGGGCTGGACCATCGCCAAGCGCCTGCTGGAGCACGAGCGCAAGTCGATCGGCGGCATCGGTGAGCGCGGCGCCAAAAGCCGCGAGAAGCCGATCCCCGACATGGCCAAGCAGCACGTGGGCGAGGTGGGCGGCCAGATCGCCGATTTCGCGCTGCGCGACCGGGTGGCCAGCCATGCCATGGATGCGCATGCCTTCTCCCTCACCCGCCGCCGTGCCGCCGATGAGGCCGAGTCCGGTGCGCCTCCCGGCCCGCTCTCCGCCATGTTCAAATATTATGCGACCGAGCTGAACAAGCGGCGCTACGAAGCCGTCCTGGCGGCCGGCGGTACCCAGCAGCTGGGGTGGGAGGGCGATGATTTCTCCGATGACGAAATCCGCCTGGGTCGCGAATGGCTGCGCAGCAAGGCCAACACCATCGAAGGCGGCACCAGCGAGGTGCAGCTGAACATCATTGCCAAGCGCGTGCTTGGCCTGCCGGATTGAGGTTTTCCCGCGATGCCGATGATCCTCAATTCCGATACCAAGATGGTGCGCGAAACGGCGCACGATTATTTTCGTGAAAAATCGCCCATCCTGGCCTTCCGCAAGCTGCGCGACAGCCAGGACGCCGACGGCTTCTCCCGCCCGCTGTGGCGCGAGATGGCCGAGCTGGGCTGGACCGGCTTCCTGGTGCCCGAGGACCATGGCGGCTCCGGCTTCGGCCATCTCGGCCTGGGCCAGGTGATGGAGGCGGCCGGACGAACGCTTGCCGCCACGCCGTTGCTGGGCAGCGCGCTGATCGGCGCGGTGGCGATCGACCTGGGCGGCAGCGAGGCGCAAAAAAGCGCGCACTTTCCCGGGCTGGTCGCAGGCGAGACCATCTTTGCCCTCGCCCTTGAGGAAGGCGCCCATCACGCGCCGTACCGCATCGCCACCACGGCGAAGAAGGCGGGCGCCGGCTGGGTGCTGGACGGGGGAAAACAGTTCGTGCTGGACGGGCATGTCGCCGACACGCTGATCGTGGTCGCCCGGACATCCGGCGGGCCGCGCGAGCGCGGCGGCATCACGCTGTTTCTGGTCGCCGGCGACGCCAGCGGGGTTGCCCGCCGGCGCTCGATCATGGTCGACAGCCGCAACGCCGCGCGGATCACGCTGTCGGGCGTGTCGGTCGGGGCCGACGCTGTACTGGGCGTGGTCGATGGTGGCGCCGATCTGCTCGACGCCATCCTGGATCGCGCCCGCGCCGGCCTGGCCGCCGAGATGTTGGGCAGCTCCGCCGAGGTCTTCGAGAGGACCGTGCAGTATCTCAAGGACCGCAAGCAGTTCGGCGTGCCGATCGGCAGCTTCCAGGCGCTGAAGCACCGCGCAGCACAGATGTATTGCGAGGTGGAAGCGACCCGCTCGGCCGTCACCGCCGCACTCGACGCGCTCGATGGCAACGCCAACGATGCCAGCCTGCTGGTCGCCCTGGCCAAGGCCAAGGCCTGTTCCACCGCGCGGCTCACCGGTGACGAGGGCATCCAGATGCATGGCGGCATCGGCATGACTGACGAGGTCGATATCGGCTTCTTCCTCAAGCGCGCCCGCGTGGCCGAGGCGACGTTTGGCGACGTTGCCTTCCACCGCGACCGCTACGCGGCCCTCTCGGGCTACTGAGCGTGCGCAACGCCAACCGGCGCATCGTGCTGCGCGCCCGCCCCGAAGGCATCGCCGGGCCGGAGCATTTCGCCGAGGAGCCGGTGGCGGTGCGCGCGCCCGGCCCCGGCGAGGTGCTGCTGGAAACGCTGTATGTCTCGGTCGATCCGGCGATGCGCGTGTGGATCAGCGAGAATCCCGGCTACGTCCCGCGCATCGAACCCGGCGAGCCGATGCGCGCCAGCGGCATCGCGCGGGTGTTGGAAAGCAACGTCGCCGGCCTCGCGCCGGGCGACCTGGTGCACGCGCGCACCGGCTGGCAGAGCCACCCGACCCTGCCGGCCGAGGCGGTGGAAAAGCTGCCCGCCGGCACCACCGCGCCAACCGACTGGCTGGGCGTGCTCGGCATGACCGGCCTGACCGCCTATTTCGGCATGCGCGAGATCGGCCTGGTGCGCCCAGCCGACACGGTGCTGGTTTCGGGTGCCGCCGGCGGCGTGGGGCAGATCGCCGGCCAGGTGGCGCGCATCGAAGCGGCCCGCGTCGTCGGCATCGCCGGCGGGGCTGAGAAATGCGCATGGCTGATGCGCGAACTCGGATATCACGCCGCCATCGACTACAAGGCCGAACCCGACCTTGCCGCCGCGATCGCGCGCCAATGCCCGGGCGGTGTCGACGTGTTCTATGACAATGTCGGTGGTGCCATGTTGGACGCGGCACTGGCCAACCTGAAACTGCGCGCCCGCGTGGTGATTTGCGGCCGCATCTCCCAAACCGCTGCCGCCGAGCTGTACGGGGTACGCAATATGGGTCAACTGATCGGCAAGCGCGCACGGATCGAGGGCTTCGTGGTCACCGATTTTCAGCATCGCTTCGCCGAGGGCCGCGCCTGGCTGGCCGCACGCATGGCCGACGGATCGCTGCGCCACCGCGTGCACGAGATTGTCGGGCTGGAGCGCGCGCCGGAAGGGCTCGGCATGCTGTTCCGCGGCGGCAATATCGGCAAGCTGGTGGTGCGCGTCGGCGGCTGACCGGCGGCGGCCGCGGGTCACGTCGGGCCTGGACTTGCTTGCCTGTGAAACGGTAGTCTGCGCGTGCCGAATTGGCAGTCTGTGCGCACGGCGGATGGTCTGACCTGCGTGTGGCCAGGCCGCGAGAGGCGACGGCCGTGCCCAACCGGGAGGGACGATTCGAGCCATGGCAACCATCTTCACGGCGATCAGTGGCGGGCGGGGCCAGGAACTCTGGGTCAGCTACGGCACCCCTTCCAGCACATTCCTTCTGAAGGATGTCCGCCCTGGCGCGACCGGCTCGACGCCGTTGCTGCTGGGCAGTCTTTTGCTGAACGGCGTGGCCGACCCGTCGCGGGCGCTTTTCCTGGCCAATGACGGCATCAACGGCAGCGAACTGTGGGTGACCGACGGCACCGCCGCTGGCACGGTGCTGTTCACGGACGCCAACACCGGCGCCCCCGGCGCGTTCGCCACCGGCTGGGTGGCCGTCGGGCCGCGCGCGGTGTTCACCGCCAGCACCGCGGCGGCCGGCAACGAGATCTGGGTCAGCGACGGCACCGCCGTCGGCACCTCACTGCTGGTCGACCTCAACCCCGGTGCCGGCGACGCCAGCCCGACCTTTCTCGGCTCCCTCGCCACCGCCGGCGTGCTGGATACCACCAAGGCGATGTTCCTGCTGTCGGACGGCACGACCGGTCGCGAGATATGGGTCACCGACGGCACCACCGGCGGTACCGCCCGGTTGAAGGACATCAATCCCGGCGCCGCCGGATCCAGCCCATCCGCCTGGACCACGGTGGGTGGCCATGCCGTCTTCACCGCCAATGACGGCAGCAACGGCCAGGAGTTGTGGGTCAGCGACGGCACCGGCGCCACCACGACCCTGCTGGTCAACGCCGCTGCCGGTATCGCCGGCTCCGACCCCGAAGTACTTGGCTATCTGATGGTCAATGGTGCGATCGACACCACCAAGCTGCTGGTGGCGCTGGACGACATCACGCACGGGCGCGAGCTGTGGGTGACCGACGGCACGACCGGCGGCAGCTCGCTGTTCAAGGACCTGGACACCGGCAGCGTCGGCAGCGATCCCGGCGCCTGGACCAGCGTGAACGGCCGCGCCGTCTTTGTCGCCACGACCGCCGCGGCCGGCAGCGAACTGTGGGTCAGCGACGGCACCGCCGGTGGCACCAGCCTGCTGAAGGAGGCGCGGGCGGGGGTCGCCGGGGCGGCGCCCATCATACTCGGCAACCTGATCGTCGGCGGCACGGCCAATGCCAACAAGCTATTGGTGCTGGTCGACGACGGCAGCAACGGCGCCGAGCTGTGGACCACCGACGGCACCCCGGCCGGCACCGTGCTGTTCAAGGACATCAACCCCGGCGCTGCCCCCAGCAATGCCAGCGCCTGGACCAGCGTGAACGGCCGCGCCGTCTTCGTTGCCGACGATGGCAGCCACGGCAGCGAACTGTGGACGAGCGACGGCACGGCCGACGGCACCACACTGCTGCTCGATGCACGGCCCGGTGCCGATGGCTCCAACCCCACGCCGATCGGCTATCTCTCCATCAGCGGGACGCTCGACACCAGCCGCATGCTGGTCCTGCTGGACGACGGCCTGACCGGGCAAGAGCTCTGGGTGACCAACGGCACGCCGGCCGGCACGCAGCTGTTCAAGGACGCCAACGCCGGCGCGGCAAGCTCGTTCGCCACCGCGGGAATGAATTTGACCACCTCACGAGTCGACCTTACCGCGGCACCCGGACCGGTGACACTGGCGCTCCCCGCATCCGGGTCGGCCAACGACATCACCGGCTCGGCATTCGGCGACACGCTCGACGGCAACGCCAACGACAACAGCATCGACGGCGCCGAGGGCGACAACACGCTGCGCGGCCAAGGCGGCACGGATATTCTGCTCGGCGGCTCCGGCAACGACATCCTCGACGGCGGCGCGGGCAACGACACGATCATCGGCGGCCTCGGGTTCAATACCGCAGTGTATTCCAGCATCCGCGGTGCCTACGAACTGCGCTTCGAGGTGATCGGCGGCGCATTCTACGTGATCGTGGTTGGCCCCGACGGCATCGACGCCACCACCAACGTTCAGCGCATGCAGTTCAGCGACCGCTTCACCGACGTGCTTGGCGCGGGCGGCATTCAACATATGGTCAACGTCTACTTCCCAGGCACCAACATCAACCGCTTCATGATCGGTGACTCGTATCCGGTCGGCGGCGGGGTGGTCGGCCTCACCGACGAGTTCATTTTCCCAACCACGGAAAACATCGTCATCACCGCTGCGCCACCGAACGCCTTCATCCGCTCCGGTTCCGGCGACGACGCAATCGCCGTGTCTTCCGGCCGTAACGTGATCGACGCCTATCTCGGGTCCAACTTCCTCACCGGCGGCAGCGGCCAGGACACGTTCTTCCTCGATGCCCGCGGCGGCGGCGCCACCTGGGACACCATCGTCAACTTCGGCATCGGCGACGAGGTGACGCTGTGGGGCTATAAGGAACTTGTCTCCACCGACGGATACGACAAGAACACATGGTACGCCAGCGACGGCGTCGATCCCTACAAGGGGATGACCGTGCACGCCAAGCTCGACGGCATCAATTTCGGCACCTCGATAACCTTCGCGGGCCTTACCCTTGGCGACCGCGACAAGATGGCGGTCTCCGTCGGCAACGTCGCCGGCAACGACTATCTCTACATCACCCGCATTTCCTGACAACCGCGCGGTTGGGGCTGAATGGTTGGTCGGGTGATACCGGCCGCCGTAAGGAACAGTACCAGGCAAGGCCAGGGCTTTGCCCTGGACCCACCAGGGGCCGAGCCCCTGGACCTCGTATTGTTGAGATAAC
>JBBQOT010000173.1:0-6464 GCA_038331165.1 Acetobacterales bacterium | reverse complement strand
CTTCACGACCGGCGTGCCCATGATCGCGGGCGGCGCCATCAGTGGATTTGCCTTGTTCGAATGCGCGCTCGTCGGCCTCGGCGTCACCGGCCTGATCGTATGGATCACCGAGTACTACACCTCCACCGAATACCGCCCGGTCCGCAGCATCGCCCAGTCCTCCACCACCGGCCACGGCACCAACGTCATCCAGGGCCTGGCGATCTCGATGGAATCCACCGCCCTGCCGGTGCTGGTGATCTGCCTGGGCATCCTGCTGTCCTATCTCGTCGCCGGCCTGTTCGGCATCGCCGTCGCCGCCACCACCATGCTTTCGCTCGCCGGCATGGTGGTCGCGCTGGACGCCTACGGCCCGGTCACCGACAACGCCGGCGGCATCGCCGAGATGGCTGATCTGCCGCCTGACGTGCGCAAGACGACGGACGCGCTGGATGCCGTGGGAAACACCACCAAGGCGGTCACCAAGGGCTACGCCATCGGCTCCGCGGGCCTGGCCTCGCTGGTGCTGTTCGCCGCCTACACTGAGGACCTCAAGCACTACTTCCCCACGGTCGCGGTCGATTTCACCCTGCAAAGCCCCTGGGTGGTGATCGGCCTGTTCATCGGCGGCCTGCTGCCCTACCTATTCGGCGCCATGGGCATGACTGCCGTCGGCCGTGCCGCCGGCGCGGTGGTGGTGGAAGTCCGCCGCCAGTTCAAGGAAATGCCCGGCATCATGCTCGGCACCCAGAAGCCGGAATACGGCCGCGCCGTGGACATGCTCACCAAGGCCGCGATCAAGGAGATGATCCTGCCCTCGCTGCTGCCGGTGGCCGCCCCGATCGTGCTCTACTTCGTCGTCAAGGCCGTCGGTGGCCAGGGTGCCGCGTTCAGTGCCGTCGGCGCCATGCTGCTCGGCACCATCGTCACCGGCCTGTTCGTCGCCATCTCGATGACCTCGGGCGGCGGCGCCTGGGACAACGCCAAGAAATACATCGAGGAAGGCAACCACGGCGGCAAAGGCTCCGATGCCCACAAGGCCGCGGTCACCGGCGACACTGTCGGCGACCCGTACAAGGACACCGCCGGCCCGGCGGTGAACCCGATGATCAAGATCACCAACATCGTGGCGCTGCTGCTGCTGGCGGTCCTCTACCACATGGGCAAGTAGCCTCGACCCCGGGCCCGCCCGGGCGGATGTCCGATCCAACGAAAAACGGCCCCGGAGCATCGCCCCGGGGCCGTTCTCTTATCCGCGATGCGGGGCCTACCGCACCAGGAACACCGCCATCAGCACCAGCAGCACAACCGAGGCGACGACGCTGAACGTGGTGGCGCTGCAGAAGCCGGCGAACATGCGCTGCCGGTCGGCGGTGAACGCCTCCTCGGTCACCGGGGAGGAGGTATTCGACGGAGCATGGGCCATGAACGGTCTCGATCTGCTGCGAGGTTGAACGTTGCCGCGTTTCTAGATCACCTGCGCCCGGAATGGAACCGGGCCGTCCCCACGGTCACGGGAAGGCCCTTAGCCGTCTGGATTCCGCAACGCCGCCG
Source organism: Acetobacterales bacterium (assembly GCA_038331165.1). Classification (GTDB taxonomy): domain Bacteria; phylum Pseudomonadota; class Alphaproteobacteria; order Acetobacterales; family Acetobacteraceae; genus CAMDGX01. Next base: position 4,931 of record JBBQOT010000173.1, on the reverse strand, counting down.
TCGCCGCCGCCTCGCCGCCGCCACCAGCCACGAATCGCCGCAGGCCCGCGGGATACAGCAGATGCTCCTGCGCCAGCACCCGCGCGCCAAGCGACTCCTCGGTGTCGCCATCCAGCACCGGTACCGCCGCCTGCGCCAGGATCGGCCCTTCGTCCATGCCCTCGGTCACCAGGTGCACGGTGCAGCCATGCAGCTTTACCCCGGCGGCCAGCGCGCGGGCATGCGTGCCCACTCCCGGGAAGGACGGCAGCAGGCTCGGATGAATATTCAGCGTCCGCCCGGCCCAGCGCCGCACGAAGAACGGCGTGAATAACCGCATGTAGCCGGCCAGGCACACCAGCTCCACGCCCGCCGCCTCCAGCCGCGCAGTCACCGCTGCCTCGTGCGCCGCGCGTTCCTTGCCGAAAGCCCGGTGCTCCACCACGGCGGTTTCAATCCCCGCCGCCGCGGCCACCTCCAGCCCCTTGGCATCGGCCTTGTTGGCCAGCACCAGCACGATTTCCGCCGGATAATCGGCCGCTTGCGCCGCGCGCAGCAGGGCGGCCATGTTCGACCCCCGCCCGCTGATCAGGATGCCGATCCGCCGCTTCACGGCAAGTGCCAGCCCGGCCAACCTGCCGGCAGGTCGATGCGGATGCTCGCCGCGTCGGCGTCGTCGCCGGCCTCGATCCGCCCGATTGCGAACACCGTCTCGCCCTCGGCCTCCAGCACGGCCCGGGCGCGCTCTGGCTCGGCGGTCACCACCGCCATGCCGATCCCGCAATTGAACACCCGCAACATCTCCTGCGCGTCCACCCCACCGGTCCGCGCCAGCCAGCGAAAGGCCGGCGGCAGCGCCCAGGCCGCGGCGTCGACCACCGCGCACATCCCCGCCGGCAGCACCCGCGGCAGGTTGCCCACCAGCCCGCCCCCGGTGATATGCGCCGCCGCCTTCAACAGCCCCGCGCGATGCATCGCCAGCAGCGCCTTCACATAGATCCGCGTCGGCTTCAGCAACGCCTCGCCCAGCGTGCCAGACCCGAACGGAGCAGGCGCCGCCCACCCCGCATTTCCCGCCTCGACAATGCGCCGCACCAGCGAGAACCCGTTGGAATGCACCCCGCTGCTCGCCAGCCCAAGAATGAAATCCCCCACCGCCACATTCTTCGGCAGCAACCGTTCGCGCTCCGCCGCCCCCACTGAGAACCCCGCCAGGTCATAGTCCCCCGCCCCGTACATCCCCGGCATCTCCGCCGTCTCGCCGCCGACTAGCGCGCACCCCGCCTGTCGGCAGCCCTCGGCGATCCCGGCGACCACCCGCGCCGCCGCCTCCACATCCAGCTTGCCGGTGGCGAAATAGTCCAGGAAGAACAGCGGCTCCGCCCCCTGCACCACCAGGTCGTTGACGCACATCGCCACCAGGTCGATGCCGACGAAGTCATGGATGCCGGTGTCGATCGCGATCCGCAGTTTCGTCCCCACTCCGTCGGTCGACGACACCAGCACCGGGTCCACGAACCCCGCCGCCTTCAGGTCGAACAGCGCGCCGAAGCCGCCCAGCCCACCCATCACCCCGGCACGGTTGGTCGAGCGCGCCAGCGGCTTGATCCGCTCCACCAGCGCATCGCCCGCGTCGATATCAACGCCGGCCGCGCGATAGGTCATGCTGGTCATGCGGCTCTCCGGTCCCGATGCGGCGGAAACAACCATGCGCCGACCGCTTGCGCAACCGAGTGGCCACCCCGCCCGCCTCGCCGCTATACTCGGCCCATGCCCGATGGCACCAACACCCCCCAGGCGCAGGGTTCGGCCACCTTCACCATGGCGAACTTCGTCACATTCCTGCGCCTCTGCGCCGTGCCCGTCGCGGTATGGCTGGTGCTGCGCGGCCAGTTCATCGCCGCCTTCTGGCTGTTCATCGCCGCCGGCCTGTCCGATGCGCTCGACGGCTGGCTTGCCCGCCGCAACGGCCCCACCCGGCTCGGCGCCATCATCGACCCGATCGCCGACAAGGCGCTGCTCGTCAGCATGTTCGTCACCCTGGCCGTGGTGCATGTGCTGCCGGACTGGCTGGCCATCCTGGTGGTGTTCCGCGACGTCGTCATCGTCGGCGGCGTATTGGTGCTGTATGTGCTCGGCCAGCCCGTGGTGATCCGCCCGCTGGCCATCTCCAAGCTGAACACGGTGGTGCAGATCGTCATGGTGGCCGTCACCCTGCTCACCGAAGGGCTGCGGCTCGACTGGCCGCTGCTAGCCAATGCCCTGATCCTCACCGTCACCGCCAGCACGCTGACCTCCCTTGCCGCCTATCTTTGGCTGAGTGCGCGCGCACGATGAGCCCGCCGCCGCTTCTCCCCGGTCCGGCCGGCTCCACCCGCACCCAGCGCCTCATGCTGCTGGTCGGGCTGCTGGTCGCCGCCTGGCTGGCGCTGGAGCTCTTCGCCACCATCCTGCTGCCCTTCGTGGTGGCCGCCGGCATCGCCTATTTCCTCGACCCGCCCACCGGCCGGTTGCAGCGCGTCGGCGTGCCGCGCACCCTGGCGTCGCTGCTGCTGCTCACCGCGGCATTGTTGTTCGTGTTGCTGTTCGTCCTGCTGCTCTACCCGTTGATCCTCGCCCAGCTCGGCATACTGATTGCCCGCCTGCCCACCTATGTAAACCTCGCCCGCACCGCCGCCGACGACCTGCTCGCCCAGCTACAGGATCAACTCGGCCCAGAGTATGTCGACGAGCGCCTGCGCCAGCTCGTCGCCAGCCAGACCGGTGCGGTGCTCGCCTTCCTGCTCACCGCGGTCAGCCGTCTGATCGGCGGCGGCTTTGCGCTGTTCAACGTGCTCACCCTTCTGGTGGTCACCCCGGTCGTCGCCTTCTACTTCCTGCGCGACTGGCCCAACCTGATCCGCCGCGTCGACTCCTGGCTGCCACGGCGCTACGAATCCGTAGTTTGCGCCCAGGCGCGCGAGGTCGACCGCATCCTGTCGGCCTGGCTGCGCGGCCAGGCGATGTGCTGCCTGGCGCTGATCATCTACTACGCCGTCGCCCTGTCGATGGTCGGGCTCGACCTCGGCCTGATCGTCGGCATGGCCGCTGGCGTGCTGTCGTTCATCCCCTATGTGGGCAGCATTACCGGCCTTGTCGTGGCCCTCGGCCTGGCGATGGCGCAATTCCCCACCTGGTTCGGCGTCGCCATGGTCGTCGGCGTGTTCGTCGCCGGCAACATCCTCGAAGGCTACGTCATATACCCCCGCTTCCTCGGCGACCGGGTCGAGCTGCACGCCGTTTGGGTGATCTTCGCCCTGTTCGCCGGCGGTGCCGCCTTCGGTTTTCTCGGCGTGCTGCTGGCGGTGCCGGTGGCGGCGACAATCGGCGTGCTGTTCCGCTTCTGGCTGCGCCGCTACCTCGACAGCCCGCTCTACCTCGACCCCCCGCGCCCGGACGGCACGCCATGAGCGCCGCCCTCGCCCAGCTACCGCTGCCCTTCGCCCCGGTCCGCCGTGCCCAGTCGGCCCAGGTGATCCCGGCCGGCTCCAACGAACAGGCCCGAACCTGGCTCGCCCGCACGCTCGCCTGGCCGCAACGCCGCCTCGCATTATGGGGTCCACCCGCCAGCGGAAAATCCCGCCTTCTCGCCCACTGGGCCGCCCAGCATGGCGCCACCCAGCTGCCGGGCCAGTCCTTGCGCTTCGTCCCCCCAACCGCTCCGCTCGCCATCGACGACGCCGATGAAGCCCCCCCGCGCGCCTTGCTGCACGTCCTCAACGCCGCCTTCGAAGCCGGTCACCCCGTGCTGCTCGCCGCCAAAACCCCACCCGCCCGTTGGCCCGCCCGGTGGCCCAGCGACCTGCCCGACCTCGCCAGCCGCCTGCGCGCCATCACCACGGTCGAGATCGCCGCCCCCGAGGACGACCTTCGGCACGCCCTGCTGGCCCGCCTGCTTGCCGAACGTCAGCTCCGCCCCACCCCGCCCACCCTGGCCTGGCTGCTCGCCCGCCTGCCGCGAACCCACGCCGCCATCGCCGAGGCTGTCGAGCGCCTCGACCGCGCTGCCCAGGCCCTCGGCACCGCGATCGCCCCCGCGCTGGCCCGCCACGTCCTGTCCGACCTGCTCGCCGATCTCCCCGACCACGCGCCCGATGAAGATTTCGCTGCGGCCTCGCCCATCCCTGGAGGTCTCCTGTAAGATGGCCCGACACCTTGCGCCCCCCCTCGCCGGGACCCCTCCGATGACCGCCGACATTGCCCTTCATGTCCCCGAAGCCCAGGCGCCCGGCGCGCAGCCCCAAGCCGCGCTGCCAATTGCCGCCAGCCCGGACCGCTTCATCAACCGCGAGCTGTCCTGGCTCGACTTCAACCATCGCGTGCTGGAGGAGGCGGAGAACCCCCGCCACCCGCTGCTCGAACGCCTGCGCTTTGTCTCGATCTCCGCCGGCAACCTCGACGAGTTCTATTCCGTCCGCGTCGCCGGGTTGATCGGCCAGGCCAAGGCCGGCGTCACCACCCCCTCGCCCGACGGCCGCACCCCCGCCCAGCAACTGGTCGAGGTCGAAGCCCGCGCCGAACGCCTGATGGCCGAACAACTGCAGGTCTGGCACCAGTTGCGCGGCCTGCTCGCCGAGGCCGGCCTGGTGCTGTCCGACCCCGCCACCCTGGCCGACGGCGAACGCATGTGGCTCGATTCGTGGTTCATGGAACGGGTCTTCCCCGTCCTGACCCCGCTCGCCATCGACCCCGCCCACCCCTTCCCCTTCATCCCCAACATGGGCCTGGTGATGGTGCTGCGCCTGGCGCGTGACGAAGACGCCAGCTTCATGCGCGCCCTCGTCCCGCTGCCCTCGCTGATCGAACGCTTCATCCGCCTGCCGCAGGAAAGCCCGGCCGCCCCGATCCGCTTCATCATGCTGGAACAGCTCGTCGCCCTGTTCCTCGACCGTATCTTCCCCGGCTTCCGCGTC
>JBBQOT010000172.1:0-6467 GCA_038331165.1 Acetobacterales bacterium | reverse complement strand
CGAGCCGCCGCGCCCCGAGCCGGTGCGCGCCGCGCCGCTGCGATTCGTGCGATCGTTCCCGGAGCCGCCCCGGCCCGAGCCGCGCGATCCTGACCAGCCGCTGCGCCCGACGATCAGCCTGAAATCCCACATCACCGGCCTGCAGCAGGTGGTCTGGCTGCAACGCGCGAACGGCCGCGACAACGTGGTGATCGAGATCACCCCCGGCAGCCGCTACGACCCTGGCCTGGTCACCGTGCTGGCGCTGGAACCGATCGTGCTGCAGGTCGCCGGCGGCCTGCACGCCCGCGACTTCGAGCGTGTTGCGACATGGGCCACCGCCAACCGCGATCTGATCGACCTGTTCTGGGACGGCGACATCGACGGCTTCGACGACATCATGTCGCGCGTGCGCAAGGTTCCCGCCCCCGGCGCCGACCCCTATCGCTGAGCATCCCCTCCGGCGACTCATGCCTCGCCTGTCGGGATCGACGTTGATTAGGCGGGGCCGGTGGTGGGACAAAGACGCCACCCAACGGTGAACCGAGCGATGCCCGACATACGCCTGCACAACTTTCTCACCAAGCGCCGCGAGACGCTGGTGCCGATCGAGCCCGGCCATGTGCGCGTGTACTGCTGCGGTCCCACGGTCTATGACCTCGCCCATATCGGCAATGCCCGCCCGGCGGTGATCTATGATGTGCTGGTCCGCCTGTTGCGGCGGATGTTTGCGCGCGTGACGTATGTGCGCAACGTCACCGACATCGACGACAAGATCAACGCGCGGGCCCACGAAGCCGGCGTGCCGATCAGCGAGATCACGGAGCAAACCCTCAAGGACTACCGCCAGGACATCGCCGCCCTGGGCAATCTTCCGCCGGATTTCGAACCGCGGGCCACCGAGACCATCGCCGAGATTATCCAGATCATCGATCGCCTGATCGTCGCCGGAAATGCCTATGCCGCCGACGGACACGTACTGTTTTCGGTCCCCAGCTTCGCCGATTACGGCAAATTTTCCGGCCGCAGCCCCGACGAACTGCTGGCCGGTGCCCGAGTCGATGTCGCCCCCTACAAGCGCGACCCCGGCGATTTCGTGCTGTGGAAACCGTCCACCGCGGACTTGCCGGGCTGGAACAGCCCCTGGGGTCATGGCCGGCCGGGCTGGCACATCGAATGCTCGGCTATGTCGTACAAGCATCTCGGCGAGAATTTCGACATCCATGGAGGCGGCACCGACTTGATCTTCCCGCACCACGAGAACGAGATCGCCCAGTCGCTCTGCGCCTTCCCCGGCAGCCGCTTTGCCCGCATGTGGGTGCATAACGGCATGTTGGTGATCAACGGCGAGAAGATGTCCAAGAGCACTGGCAACTTCGTCACCATCCGCGATGTCCTGGCGAAAGTGCCCGCCGAGGCCGCCCGGCTGTTGTTGCTGAAAACCCACTATCGCAGCCTGCTCGACTTCTCCGACGCGGCCCTTGCCGAGGCCCGCAAGGAACTCGACCGCTTCTATCGTGCCCTGGAACGCACCCCGGCTGCGGCGTCCGGCGATGTACCCGCCGCGGTCATCAATGCCTTGTGCGACGATCTCAACACGCCACTGGCAATTGCCGAGATGCATGCGCTGGCCGACCGCGCGATGGCTGGCGACGCTGAAGCCGCCGCCGGGCTGCGTGCCGCCGGCGGATTGCTCGGCGTGTTGCAGGACCCGCACTGGTTCCGCGGCGATGGCGACAACGCGGCCATCGACGCTGCCATCGCCGAGCGCATCGCCGCGCGCAAGGCGAAGGACTTCGCCCGCGCCGATGCCATCCGCCGCGATCTGGAGGCCCAAGGCATCATGCTGGAAGACAGTGCCGAGGGCACGATCTGGCGGCGGCGGTGAAGGAAGGAGGAAGTTCTTCTTTTTGTGAACAAAAAGAAGCAAAAAAACTTCATCTATTCGAAAGTGACTTGCCGTGCTCCGAGGGTTGCGATGCGTAGCCGCCTAACCGCACCCGCGACTGGAGGGACTCTCTCTTTCCGCAAACAAACGGATAAAGTTTTTTTGCTTCTTTTTGTTCACAAAAAGAAGACCTCCCCTTCCCCTTCTGCCTTTCTGTCATGACCGGCCGCGACGGCGGCGCCGATCTGGAGCCCCAGGGCAATGCCCCGGTTGTCATTCTGGTGCGCCCTCAGTTGGCCGACAATATCGGCGCCGTGGCTCGCGCGATGGGCAATGGCGGCTTGTTCCATCTGCGCCTGGTTGCCCCGCGCGATGGCTGGCCGCAGCCGGCGGCATGGCGCAATGCCTCCGGCGCCGACCGCATCCTCGATGCGTTGACGTTGCACGAAACCGTTGCTGATGCGGTTGCGGATTTGCATCATGTCTTTGCCACCTGTCCGCGTCCGCGCCACATCATCAAGCCGGTGCTGACGGCACGCGGGGCGGCGACCGAGATGCGTTCGATCTGTGCACGCGATTTGCGGGTGGGCCTGTTGTTCGGGCCGGAGCGGGCGGGTTTGGACAACGACGACATGGCCTGTTGTGACGCGCTGATCCGCTATCCGCTCAACCCTGGCTTCATGAGCCTCAACCTCGCCCAGGCGGTGATGGTGATGGCCTATGAGTGGTGGACTGCCGCCGACGACACCACGCCGCGCACGTTGATGACCAACGAGACGTCGGTCGCCAATAAAGCCGATCTGGAGAATTTCCTGGTGCATCTGGTGGACCAGCTCGACGCCAGCGGATTCCTGAAGAACCAGCAGAAGCGTGCCGGCATGGTGCGCAACATCCGCCACTTCTTCCAGCGCGGCGAGGTGACACAGCAGGAGCTGCGCACCCTGCACGGCATCGTCACCGAACTGGCGCTCGGCCGGCGGCTGCGCGGGCGGCTGGAGCGCGACGCGCCGAGCGACTAGATTTCATCAACACCGGAAGGAAACCGCCATGCTGCGCCTGGACGGAAAGATCGCCTTCATCTCCGGCATGGGGTCGGTCGGCGAGGGCTGGGGCAACGGGCGGGCCACCGCCGTGCTGATGGCGCGCCAGGGGGCGACGGTGTTCGGCACCGACATCAACTTCGCCGCCGCCGAGGCGACGGTGGCCAAGATCCACGCCGAGGGCCATCACGCCGCCGCGGTGCGCTGCGATGCGACCGACAGCGAAGACGTGAAGGCCGCCGTCGACAACTGCCTCGCCCGCCACGGCCGCATCGACATCCTGGTCAACAACGTCGGCGGCTCGGCCCCGGGCGACCCGGTGAGCATGCTGGAGGAGGTCTGGCACGCCCAGATGGACCTCAACCTGAAATCGGTCTTCCTGGCCTGCAAGCATGTGCTGCCGGTGATGCAGGCGCAGCACGCGGCGGCGGGCCGTGGCGGGGTGATCGTCAATGTCGCCTCGGTCGCCGGTGTGCGCGACCAGCCGGGGCGGCAATACATCGCCTATGCCGCCAGCAAGGCCGGGGTGATCCGCATGTCCAAGGCGATCGCCATCGACAATGCGCGCCGCGGCATCCGCTGCAACACCGTGGTGCCGGGCCTGATGAACACGCCGCTGGTGACCGAGCGGCTGGCGCGCCAGATCGGCGGCAACGACGCGGAGAAACTGATCGCCGAGCGCAATGCGCGGGTGCCGATCGGGCAAATGGGCGATGGCTGGGACGTGGCGCACGCCGTGCTGTTCCTGGCCAGCGACGAGGCCAAGCACATTACCGCGACGGAGATCGTCGTCGACGGCGGCCTTACCGCCACCCGTCCGTAGCCGGGAGGGGGGCGGCTACCGCTCGCCTCCCATCTCCTGCTCCAGCGCCTCGATCTCGGCGTCGTTGAAGCCGAAATGATGCGCGATTTCGTGCACCACCACGTTCTGCACCAGCCGGCCGAGATCCTCGCCCAGCTCGACCCACTCGAACAGGATCGCCAGGCGGTACAGCACGATCCGGTCGGGCAGGCGGGCGATGTCGTCCACGCTGCGTTCGCCCAGCGGCGTGCCCTGGTACAGCCCGGTCAGCTCCCAGGCACTTTCGATGCCCATCTCCGCCAGCACCTCGTCCTCGGCCAGGTCCTCCACCGTGATGCCGAGGTTGGCGATGTGCAGCCGCAGCCGCGCTGGAATGGCGGCGACCGCATGTTCGGCCAGGGTGGCAATCGCCTCGGCATCCGGGGGCGTTGTGAAGGGTGGGGCAGGGCGTGCATTGTGAGTCATCCCCGCACATCCGCACGCACGCGGTGCCGGGGTCAAGGAGTCCCGCCATGGTCGCAAAGCTCAGCGAATCCGAACGCGCCGCCCTGCCCACCACCCTGCCGCAGTGGCGCATGGTGGAGGGGCGCGATGCCATTACCCGCGACTTTGCCCTTGCCGATTTCAGCGCGGCCTGGGGCTTCATGTCCCGCGTTGCGTTGCTGGCCGAAATGCAAGACCACCATCCCGAATGGGCGAATGTGTGGAACCGGGTCAGCATTACGCTGGCCACCCACGACGCCGGCGGGCTGTCGGCGCGCGACGTGAAGCTGGCCCAGGCGATCGACAAACTGCTACCCTGATGCCAACCCTCGCAGGCGATGACCCTTTCATTGCCTGCGAGGGTTGGCATCGCGCGCGGGGCTGGCAGGTGGCGGCGCGCAAGACAAAGACTCATACCAACGGTCATACTTTATGATCGTTGGTATGAGCGATCTCGGCTTCCCCGATCGCACTGCCCAGGTCCGCCGCGCCGCCGCGCGCCTGTGCCTGCACCTCGGCTGGGCGCCGGTGCACGAAATGACCCTGCCGAACGGGCGCCGCGCCGACATCATGGCGCTGCGTCCTGATGGCGGGTTCGTGTGCATCGAGATCAAGTCCGGCCTGCGCGACTTTCAGACGGATGCCAAGTGGCCGGATTATCGGGAGTTCTGCGACGCTCTGTTCTTCGCCATCGACGCCGACTTCCCCGATAGCCTGATTCCCGCTGAAACCGGGCTCATCATCGTCGTTGAGCGTGAGGCCGCGCTGATCCGCGAGGCCCAGGCCCACCCCCTGTCGCCCAGCCGCCGCCGCGCCCTGTTGCATCGTTTCGCCCTGCTCGCCGCGATGCGACTGGCTGCCGCCGAAGACCCCACGGCATTGGTGGAACTGCGCGGCGCACTGCGGGCCGAGTAGGCTTGTCGCTCATCGTTTTCCGGCCGATGCTTCGCGCAATAATCGGGAGCGAGCCATGAGCGGATACCCCCTGCCCACCACCACGCTGGACGCCGCCGGCCTACGTGAGGATCAGATTGCCCGCCTGCACGCCCTGATCGCTGGCCACATTAAGGCCGGCCGCTACCCTGGTGCCCAGATCGCCATCGCGCGGCACGGCCAACTCGCCCATTTCCACACCTTTGGCGAGGCCGCCGCCGGCAAGCCGGCCACCGACGACACGCTGTGGCTGCTGTTCTCCAACACCAAGGTGATCACCGCGGCGGCCTGCTGGGTGCTGGCCGAACAGGGCGCCTTCCGCTTCACCGACCGCATGGCCGACCACGTTCCCGAATTCGCCCGCAACGGCAAGGGCGATGTCACCATCATGCAGATCATCACCCACACCGGCGGCTTCCCCAATGCCGACGTGCCGCAGGCCGCTTGGGAAGACCACGCCAAAATGCGCGAGGCGGTGTGCAATTTCAGCCTGGAATTCACCCCCGGCGCGCGCCTGCACTACCACGGTGGTTCGGCCCACTGGGCGTTGGCGGTGCTGATCGAACAGCTCACCGGGCAGGATTTCCGCACGTTCATTCGCGAGGCGCTGATCGAGAAGATGGGCCTCGGCGGCGAGATGCAGGTTGGGCTCGCCCCCGGCGCCATGGCGCGGGCGGCGGACATGCATGCCCCGGGGCCGGACGGCATGGTGGCCCCGCTGGCCGATCGCAACACCCCGGCGTTCCGCAAGGCGGGCGTGCCTGGTGGCGGCGGTTACGCCACGGCGCGCGGGATGGTCGCGTTCTACCAAATGATGCTGGCCGGCGGCGAAATCGGCGGCACCCGCCTGCTGGGTCCGCGCACGCTCAGCTACGCCATCCGCAACTGGACCGGCGACATGATCGACCAGGCGCCGAGCATGAACCAGCCGATGCATCGCGGCCTGGGCCCGCATATCCGCGGTAACACGCCAACAATCCGTGGCCTCGGCGCGTTCGCCTCACCGACCACGTTCGGCCATGGCGGGGCGGGCAATTCGTATTGCTGGGCCGATCCGGAGTCGGGCGTGTCGTTCGCCTACCTGACCAACTGCCGCATTCCCGACCCGTGGCATGGCCAGCGCATGGATCTGGTGAGCAACTTCGTCCATTCGGCGATACTTTAGGCGACGATTCGTTCCTCCAAGGGCGACAAGGCGGCGCCGCGCTTTCGGGCGCCGCCTGATGGAATCGTATGATTTGAGGTGCTTCGCACGCGGGGCAGGATTGCATGTTATGCTCCGCCGCCCCACCTGAACCAAAGGCAACGACGTCCAAGTCGTAGTCCTTAGAGGAGACGTATC
>JBBQOT010000171.1:0-6471 GCA_038331165.1 Acetobacterales bacterium | reverse complement strand
CTGGCGGGTGCAGGGCAGAGCCCTGGCCTTGCTTGGCCATAAGTCATCCCAAACAGTGCTTGGTATTATTCCGTTGCCTTGCGGACGAGGCCGTCGAGTTCGCGCTCGGTCCCGGCGCGGCCTGCTGCGTCGATGGCGATGCCGTTGCGAGCGAAGACGCGCTCGGCCACGTCATCGCCAGTGCTGCGCGTGACCATGATGTTGCCCTGATCATCCTCCCACACCAGCACGCGCATCGGCAGGTCTATCGCCAAGGTGGGGTGGCTGCGCATCGGCGGCGTGCCGGCCTTGGGGTTGCCGAACAGCAGGACGGTGCGGGTACGCAGTTCCATTCCCGCGGCGCGCGCGGCCGCGGCATGGTCGACCTCGCCCAGCACCACCCAGCCGATGGCGGCGATGGCGTCGCGCAGGCGCTTCGTTGTCTCGACCGCGGACTGGGTGGAACGCTGGGTCACCAGCCCGCCGGATTGCGCGGCCGTCGGCCCGCCCAAGGCCGACAGCAGGGGCAGTGACAGCAACAGGGCCAACAGCAGCGCCCTGGGCCGAAGCAAGCCTGCCGGCCGCGGACCGCTTAATACCGGTACGGGACGGGTCGGTTGACGGCGGTCATAGTATTGCATTCGTTCCTCCAGGGGCTGTACGGGTTTGGTTAGGGCCTGATGCGGCCTGGACGTGTGGAGCGGCCATGCCTGCCGCGAGATCGGGCGAACCGTCAGACTTGGCCCTGAGGCCACAATGCGGCCGATCCTTTGCGATCGGCCGGGACCGCGCCCGACTGTCGGCAGCACGCGCATCAGGAATGCGAGCGGAGTTTGCGAAGGATCGCATAGTCGAGCGACAAAATTCCCCCGCCGCGGGCCATCAGCAGCAGGAAGCAGGTCGCCCAGAGGCCGTGCGTGACCCAGGCTGCGGGATAGACGAAGGTCTGGATGACGAGCGTCATGCCGAGCAAGGCCGCCGCGGCGAAGCGCGTGCCCAGGCCCAGAACCAGAAGCACCGGAAAGACGTGCTCCGCCGTGGTGGCCAGGTAGGCTGCGATCTCCGGCGGAAGCAGCGGCAAGGCGTATTCATTTTCGAATAGGAAGAATGTGGCGTCGCGGATGGTCCAGCCCTGCATCTTGGTCCGGCCGGACTGCCAGAACACCGCCGCGGGAAAGATGCGCGCCGCCAGCAGGAGGAGGCTGTCCGGAATCCGGCCGGCGAAGCGCGCCACGGCGTCGTGCAGTCGCATCGGGTACGTCTGCGGCGGTGCCACACTATCGATCTGTCGCATCGTTCTGCTTCCCCTGTTGGTGGATGCCGGGCACCGCCGCAACGACGAGGTCGCGCGCCAGCAGCCAGGCGAACGCCGCCGTGGCATCGAATCCGGCCGCGGCGTGCCGGGCGGAATGGAAGGCCCCGCCAACCGTCTCGCCGGCAAGGAGTGCGGCAAGGAACGCCGCCTCGGGCGGGGCAACTGCCTCCTGCACAACCTCCCCGCCCTGGCGATGGACCGCGACCGACTGGGGCTGCCAATCGATCGGCGGGGCGTCGGCGCGCTGGTGGTGTGCCCAGATCGCGAGTACCGGGAACGCTGAGCGCACCAGGCCGAGTGCTGGCTGAAGCAGCAGGCGGGCGTCGGTCAGGCAGGTGCGCTGAAGCTCGGCAGGTGCGGTCACGGGTAGCGACTGCGCGTGCCAGGCCTCGCCGCGCGCCACCTCGAAGGCGGCGACATCGGCGAGGTACGGCACGCCGGCGGCGGGCGCGAAGCCGCGGATGAAGTCGGGCATGGCCCGGCCGTATTCCAGAAGCACGGGGCTCGTGGGCAGTTGGCGCGTGACGAATTCGCGCGCCATCGCCGTGAAAAATTCAGCTCCGACCAGGGCTTGGACCACCGGGAAGCGCGCCTCAAGAGCCCGGGCGAGGCCGGCCTGGACGTTGCGACGATAGACCTCGAAGCGGTGCGCCGGAGTGCCGGCGGCAAGCCCCGGCGGCACGACCGGCTGTGCCTTGAACAATGCCGCGGCGAAACCTGCCTGGGTGAAGCCCTCGTCCGGCACGGTCAGCCGCACCGCACTGTGGCGGAAAGCTGGCGGGCACGCGCCGCCTCGGCCAGCAAGACCTCCCAGTCCGGGACGTCGTTGTCCCACTCCAACAGGGTGGGCACCGGGCCGATGCCGGCAAGTGCCCGGCGGTACAGCAACCAGGCCGCCTCCGGCGTGGGCGCGCCGTGGGTATCGAGCAGCATCGTGGCGCCGTCGGGCTCGATCACCGATTCGGGGCCGGAGAGATGGATCTCGCCCACCGTGCCGGGCGGCAGGGCGGCGAGCATGTCGTCCAGCAGGCGCGATGCCGGCTCGCGCAGGTTGGTTGCCGAGACGAGCACGTTGGTGATGTCAAGCAGCACCCCGCAGCCGGTGCGGCGGCACAGCTCGGCGAGGAACGCCGGCTCGGGGATGGTCGATTCCGCGAAGGCCAGATAGCGCGCCGGGTTCTCGACCAGGATGCCCCGGCCCAGGCTGGCCTGGAGCTCGTCCACGTTGTTGGCCACGCGCGCCAGCGTTGCAGGCGTATAGGGCAGCGGCAGCAGGTCATTGAGGAACATGCCGCCATGCGACGACCAAGCCAGGTGTTCCGAAACCAGGAACGGCGCGTGGCGGGCGCACAGGGCGCGCAACCGGGCCAGGTGGGCGCGGTCGGGCACATCCTCGCCGCCGAGCGAGAGGCCAACCCCATGCACCGACAGGGCGTACTGGGCGGCGAGTTCGTCGAGCTGCGAATGGGGCACGCCGCCGGGGCCCATGTAGTTCTCGGCGTGGATCTCCAGGAAGTCGATCGGCTGGCACTTGCCGGCAAGGGGCGCGAAATGGGTCGGCTTGAAGCCGACGCCGATAAGGCAGGATGTCGGCGACATGCCATGCATCTCCAGGCAGGGCGGATGCGCGTGCGCACCCGCCCGCCAATTGCCGTCAGGCCTTTTCGGTCAGCGAGCCCAGACCCTTGGGCGTCTGTATGGTGGTGCAGGTGCCGGCCGGCACCAGCTTCCACGCATTGCCCTGGTAATCCGCCGTGGAGGTGCCGGCGCAGGTGGTGCCTGGGCCGGCGGCGCAGTCGTTCTGGGCCTTGAGCGAGACGCCGAAGCACTTTTCCTGGGCCGCGCGGCCCTGGGAATGGGCCTGGGTGGCGACCAGGGCGAGAGCCGCGCCGAGCGACAGTGCCAGCGTGGCGGAGAGCTTCCTTCGATCCATTGGTGCGAACCTTCCTGTTGGCGGGCGCGCGGCCCGATCTTGCATACTTCGCTCCGGCGTGGCGCCGGGTTACGCAGCGTTCAGCCGTTGGTCTGCTTCGGCGTCTTGCCCTGCAGCGTGGGCCAGGACTCATCGGCTTTCTTGAGGTTGGCGGGGATGTCCTGGGCCCAGCGCGCCTGTACCGCCGAATTCACGTTCAGGTAGAGGCGGTTGTTCACGACACGGAACAGCGTGGGGTCACCGTCGAGCTTGCGCTCCATGGCAACGCCCATGGCGCAGAAACCGCCATAGGCCGGGGCATAGCGGGCGGGATTGGCGGCGAATGAGTCGCGATTGGCGGCGCTGGCGAAGTGGTAGGCAGCACCCTGGTAGCTGGCGGTGAAGGCCCCGGACCCCATGACGGGGTTCGGCCCCGACTGGTAGGATACCGGATCGTAGCCGCGCAGCGGGACGCCCTTGGCGTCGACATTGACGTCGGCCTTGGACGTCTCGTCGAAGGCGCGGGCGACATCCGCGAACGCGGCAGTGCCGGCAGCGATTGCGGTTCCGGCGAGAAGGCGGCGGCGCGACAGGCCGCGGTTGGCGAAGCTGGCCATGAGAAGGTCCTTCCGTTCGATTGCTCGTCGCACCCGATGGCGGGCGCGCACCTTCAATCGAACGACAGGGGCCATACGTTACAGGCGGCCGCGGTGGAGATGTGCGCGGACAACTGGCCTATGGCTAATCTTGTGTACCATCGGAGAAGCGGGTGCGGCGCAACGCGGCAAGCCGGTCGGCCAGCTGCGCGGCCTCGGTTGGGTCATGCGGCTCTGGCGGGACCGCGGCGGCGATGCCGATCGTCTGGAGCATCTGCGAGACATAGCGGCGGCAGGGACCGCACATCGCCAGATGGACACGCATCGCAATCCTGGCTCGCCACGGCAGGTCGCCGTCGGCATAGGCGCTCGCGCGTTCGGCAACCTCGCGGCACTTCAGCATCGCATCCGTATCCCGTGGCCAATGCGCCCGATTAGCATGCGGCGCTGCGGCGGCAGCAACACCGGAGTGAATGTTCAGACATGCCGTAACGCCAGATGTCGCGGCGGGACATACCAGGACATCCGCTGCCGCATGTGTCGGCGGCTGCCGACGGATCTGGGAGGTTGAGATGCTGTACGATTGCCGCGGCCTGGCAGTGACGACAGAGGAAGAGCAGGCCATCGAGCGACTGGATGCGGCGACGTATGCGTTCCTGGCGCAGCGGCCGGACGTGCGGGCGCTGCTGGGGCAGGCACTGGTCGCCGACCCGGGGCTGGCGGTTGGCCATGTGCTGGATGGCTTCTGCCACCTGCTTGCGGCTCGACGCCCGGCGTTGGACGCCGCGCGCCAGGCACTGATGCGGGCGCGGCAGGCCGTCGCCACGCGCGGCGCCACGGCGCGGGAACTTCATCTCACCGATGCGCTGGCGGCCTGGGCGGTCGACGGGGACATGGTGCGCGCGGCCGATCTGCTTGACGAGGCGGTCGGACTGTTCGGGCTGGATGTCCTGTCGCTGCGGCTGGGCCATGCGGTGCGCTTCATGCTTGGCGATGTGGCCGCGATGCGCCGGTCGCTCGAAGCCGCGCTACGCGGGTGGTCGCGCGACGTGCCGGACTATTCCTTCGTGCTGGGCTGCCACGCCTTCGCCCTGGGCGAGACCGGAGAGATCGCGCGGGCCGAGGCGGTCGGTCGGATGGCGGTAGGGCTGTGCCCCGATGACCTGTGGGGCGGGCACGCGGTGGCACATGCGCTGGGCGGGCAGCGGCGGCAGCGCGAAGCAGTGGCGTGGATCACCTGGATGGAGCCGCACATGGCCTGTGGCGGGTCGTTTGTGCGCCATGTGACCTGGCACCGCGCGCTCGGCCACCTGGCCCTGGGCGAAGGGCATGTGGCGCTGGAGCTGTATCGAGCCATGGTGAGCCGCGGCGGCCTGGACGAGGTGCGCGACATGCTGAACGCCGCCTCGCTGCTGTGGCGGCTGCAGGATGCCGGGCAGCCGGTGCACCAGTGGATGTGGGACGAACTGGCGGATGTGGCGGAGCAACGCATAGGCGAGCACGCGTGGGTGTTTGCCGACCTGCACTATGTCCTGTCCCTGGCTGGCGCTGGGCGGATGGAGGCGCTGGCGGGGATGCTCGGATCGATGCGCCGGCATGGCGATGCGGCGCCCGGTACACAGGCACGGATCACAGCCGAGTTGGGGCTGCCTGCCGCGCGCGCCATCGCCGCGGCGGCGCGCGGTGCGCATGTCGAGGCGGCCGAGTTGCTGCGGGCGGCCGAGCCGTCGTTTGCTCGCGTTGGCGGCAGTATTGTCCAGCGGTCCCTGCTGAGGCGCATCCGCGATCGCTCCGAGGTGCTTCGCGAACTGCACGCCAGCTAGACAGCGGAGGGCTTCTCCGCGACGGTCGCCTCCATGGCGGCCCGCAGGCGGGTGCGGGCGCGGTGCAGCAGGACTCGCAGATGGCCTTCGGCGATGTCCAGCACCGCGCAGACCTCCTTCGGGTCCAGTCCCTGGACGTCGCGCAGCAGCACGGCGGCGCGCTGGTTGGCCGGCAGGCGGTCGAGGTGGTCGGACAGATGGGCGATAAGCTGGCGGCCGGCGACGATGCGCTCCGGCGTCACCCCCTGCCACGGCAGGGGCGGGTCGATCCATGCGCCGCTATGGGCGAAACGGTCGAGGTCGAACCCCGTGCCGCCGTCGCCATCGAAGCCGGATTGCAGGTCGGAGAAGCTGCGCATCCGGGCATCACGCACGGCGCGAGTGCGGGCCTTGTTGACGACGATCGCGGCGATCCAGCTTCGCAGCGGGGCGGCTCCGCTGAAGCTGTCCAGGCCGGTCACGACGGCGAGCCATGCGTCCTGCACGACTTCCTCCGCGGTCGCCTCGATCCGGCAGAATGATCGTGCAAGCCTGACCAGCGCGGTATGGTGCTGGGTGACGAGTGAGCGGAAGGCCAGCGCATCGCCAGCGCGCAGGCGTTCCATGAAGTCGGCACCGTCGAGGGTCAATCGCGCTGACGCCATCACATGACCATGCAACGGGCCACGCCGACGTGCTGATTCCGGTGCTGTGGCAGGCGTGACACGTTGCGGGTTCCTCCAGCTGTATTGGAGTTCGCAGCCAGGAAGGGTGTGGTTACGCACCGGCGGGACTTGTTTGCCTGCGCCTCCTGCCCCTGCGATGAGCCCGCCGCCGGGGCAGGAGGCGCAGGCAAACAAGTCCCGC
>JBBQOT010000170.1:0-6484 GCA_038331165.1 Acetobacterales bacterium | reverse complement strand
TGCGCGGCGAGCGCGCGCTGTATTCGCTGGGTGCGCGCGCCGGCCAGACCCTGACGGCGCGGATCACAGCGGCAGAGGGCAACGCGGTGTTCCAGATCTACGCCCCCGGCGCCGTGCCGCGCACCCAGGACGCGATGCTGGAGGTCGCTGGCACCACCCTGCCGGGCGCTGGCGAAGGCGACGACGCACGCGCCTGGAGCGGCGTTCTGCCCGCCACCGGCGACTACCTCATCGTGGTCGGCGGCACCCGCGGCAATGCGTCGTACCGGCTGAGCGTTTCGGTGCGCTGAGCGCGCGCGAGGATTCAGACGGGCTTAACCCGGCTGCGCCATCCTGCCGGGCGGATGGCGGGAAACGGACGACGCATGGCGGGCGATGCTACAACCACCCAGGAGCTTGGCGGCAAGATCGACGAGTTGCGGCGCTTCGTCGACCGCCGCTTCGCCGAATTGAGCGCGGAAATCCACGCCTCGGTGCAGATGATCGATTTCAGCGAGACCAACCTCTCCGACCAGCTCGGCGCGGTGAAGGCCCAGTTGGCCGAGGTGCTGGCGGTGCCCCAGGCGGCCACCCGCAACTCCGGCACTGAGCTGGAGGCGGTGGTGCAAACCACCGAAGCCGCCGCCAACCGCATCATGGAAGCCGCCGAAGCCATTGGCGACTGGCTGGGCGAAATCGGCGCCAACCCCGCCCTGCGCGATCGCATCGGCGAGAAGGTCAACACCATCTTCGAAGCCTGCTCGTTCCAGGACCTGACCAGCCAACGCATCCGCCGCGCCATCGACCACCTGCATCACGTGGAATCGATGCTCAACACCATCGGCGGCCCGACCGAACCCGCCGCCGCGACCGGGCCGGCGCCCGACTTGGCGCAGGCCGAGATCGACCGGCTGCTGGCGGGGTAAGGCAAGCAAGACCAGGGCTTTGCCCTGGACCCACCAAAGGCCGGCGGCCTTTGGAAACCCATTTTTTTCAATGGTATGAGGTCCAGGGGCTCGGCCCCTGGTGGGTCCAGGGCAAAGCCCTGGCCTTGCCTTAACCCAACGCCCGCCACCCGATATCGCGCCGACAGAACCCACCGGGCCAATCGAGCGCGTCCACGGCGGCATACGCCCTATCACGTGCCGTGCGCAGATCGGCTGCCGTGCCCACCAGCGTCAGCACCCGCCCGCCGCTGCTGACCAGGTGGCCATCGCGCAGGTCGGTGCCGGCGTGGAACACCGTCACCCCTGCCAGCGCGGCGGCTTTGTCGAGCCCGCCGATCGGAGTGTGCCGGGCGTAGCTGCCGGGGTAGCCGCGCGCGGCGATCACCACGCCCAGCGCTGCTTCGGGGCGGAAGCGCAGCGTCATGTGCGTCAGTTCGCCGTCGCAGGCGGCTTGCAGTGCGGGCAGCAGGTCGTCCATCAGCCGCGCCAGGATCACCTGGCATTCCGGGTCGCCGAAGCGGACGTTGAACTCGATCAGCTTCGGCCCGTCGGCGGTCAGCATCAGCCCAGCGAACAGGATGCCGCGGAACGGCGTGCCCTGGCGGGCCATCTCGGCCAGGGTCGGGCGGATGATGCGCTCCATCACCGCTGCTTCCAGCGCCGGCGACAGGGCGGGGGTGGGGGAGTAGGCGCCCATGCCGCCGGTATTGGGGCCGGTATCGGCCTCGCCCACGCGCTTGTGGTCCTGCGCGCTGCCGAGCGAAATCGCGGTGGTGCCGTCGCACAGGGCGAACACGCTCACCTCCTCGCCGATCAGGCATTCCTCGATCACCACGCAGCGCCCGGCCTCGCCCAGCGTGCCGGCTTCCATGAAATCGCTGATGGCGGCTTCGGCTTCGTCTACGCTGGCGGCCACCATCACGCCCTTGCCGGCGGCCAATCCATCCGCCTTGACCACGATCGGCGCGCCGCGGCGGCGCACGAACTCGCGCGCGGCGGCGGCGGTGTCGAACCGCTCCCACAATGCGGTCGGCACGCCGGCGGCTTCGCAGATGTCGTGGGCGAAGCTCTTGCTGCCCTCCAGTCGTGCCGCGGCGGCCGATGGGCCGCAACAGGCGATGCCGGCCAGGGCCATGGCGTCGGCGATGCCGGCGACCAGCGGCGCCTCGGGGCCGGGCATCACCAGGTCGATCTTGTTCGCGGTGGCGAACGCCACGAGTTCGGCGATATCGAGCACGCCGATCCCCACGTTCTCGGCATGGGCCGCGGTGCCGGGGTTGCCGGGCGCGCACCACAATTTGGTCAACAGCGGCGAAGCGGCGAGCTTCCAGCACAGCGCGTGCTCGCGCCCGCCCGACCCGATCACCAGAACCCGCATGCGGTGGCCTCCTTCAACGCGGCCCGCGTCTAGCATAAGGTGGCGCCATGGACGAACAGCCCATCTCGAATGTGCCCGAATACACCGTCTCGGAGGTCTCCGGCGCGGTGAAGCGCACGCTGGAAGGCGCCTTCGGCCGCATCCGCGTGCGCGGCGAGATCACCGAGCTGAAGCGCTACCCCAGCGGCCACATCTACTTCTCGCTCAAGGACGAAGGCGGCAAGATCGCCGGCGTGGTGTGGAAATTCTCGGTGCCGCGGCTCGGCCTGGCGCCCGAGAACGGCGTGGAGGTGATCGCCCAGGGCAAGATCTCCTCCTACGGCGAACGGTCGTCCTACCAGCTCATCGTCGAACGGATGGAATATGCCGGCGCCGGCGCCCTGCTCGCCCGCATCGAGGCGCTGCGCCTGCGCCTGGCCGCGGAAGGGCTGTTCGATGCCGCTCGCAAGCGGCCGTTGCCGCTGCTGCCGGAGGTGATCGGCGTGGTCACTTCGGCCCAGGGCGCGGTGATCCAGGACATCAAGACCACGCTGGCCCGGCGGTTTCCGCGCCGGCTGATTCTGTGGGCCGTGCCGGTCCAGGGCGAGGGTGCGGCCGCCCGCATCGCCGCGGCGATCGACGGCTTCTCCGCGTTGCCGCCCGGCGGCCCGGTGCCGCGGCCCGACGTGATCATCGTGGCGCGCGGCGGCGGTTCGCTGGAAGACCTGATGGCGTTCAACGACGAGGCGGTGGTGCGCGCGGCGGCCGCCTGCACCATTCCGCTGATCTCGGCGGTGGGGCACGAAACCGACACCACGCTGATCGACTTCGCCAGTGACCGCCGCGCCCCCACGCCCACCGCCGCCGCTGAGCTGGCGGTGCCCAGCCGGGTGGAACTGGCCGCCGACCTGCTGCAAAAGGCCGCCCGCCTGTCCGGCGCGCTGAACCGGGCGCTGCAGGATGGGCGGCTGCGCCTGCAACGCGCCGAGCGCGGCCTCCCCGACCTGCCGAGCCTGTTGGGCACCGCCCGCCAGCGGCTGGACGACCGCGCCCAGCGCTTGGCGCTCGCGTGGCCCAACCTCCTCGCCGCCCGCCGCGCGAGCCTGCACCGCGCCAGCAGCGGCATGCCGGATCTGCCGGGGCTGTTGGTGCGGGCGCGCCAAACGCTCACCGACCGGGCCGGAAGGCTGCGCCTCGCTTTGCCCGGCCTGCTGGCGCAGCGCCGATCCGCGCTGTTGCTGGCCGGTTCCACCTTGCGCGGCGCCGTTCGCCATGCCGTCGCCGCCCGCGCCGCCGCCGCCGGACGGGTGCTGCCACGGCTGTCCGACGCCCCGGTGCGCGCCGGGCTGCGCGAGGCCCATGCACGGCTGGCCGGTGTTGCGAGCGGGCTGGAGGCGCTGTCCTACACGCGGGTGCTGGAACGCGGCTTCGCCCTGATCTCCGACGCCGCCGGCCGTCCGCTGACCTCGGCCAAGGCGATCCAGCCCGGCGCCCACCTGCATTTGCGCCTGGCCGATGGTGAAGTGCGGGCGACGGCAGAGGGCGGGCGGCCGGCGTCGCGACAGGGCGCGCTACTGCTGTAGCGACGGCGGCTTGGTCTGAATTTCAACCCGAGAAGAAAGGCTAGGCCAGGGCTTTGCCGTCGGGGCGCGAAGCCGCGCCGACGGGGACCCACCAAAGGCCGGCGGCCTTTGGAAACCCATTTGTTATCTTACATTTAAGGTCCAGGGGCTTGGCCCCTGGTGGGTCCAGGGCAAAGCCGTGGCCTTGCTTGGCTTTGGGTCATCCCGAACAGTGATTGGTATTACTTCCTGCCGCGCCCGCGGCGTTTGTTGGGGTCGTAGCCGCCGCCGCCTGGGCCCATGGGTTTGGGGGTGTGGTCCTTGCGGGGGCGCAGGCTGGCGCTGGTGGCGGGCGGGGGTTCGAGGCCGAGGTCGAGGGCTTCGAGGCGTTTGATTTCGTCGCGCAGGCGGGCGGCTTCCTCGAATTCCAGGTCGGCGGCGGCGGCGCGCATGCGCTTTTCCATGTCGGCGATGGCGGATTTGAGATCCTTGCCGACGAAATCGGTGATGCCGCCGGCGGCGGTGGGGGAGACGGTGACGTAGTCTTGCTCGAAGACGCTTTCGAGCACGCGGCCGATGGTTTTCTTGATGCCTTGGGGGGTGATGCCGTTGGCGGTGTTCCAGTCGCGCTGTTTGTTGCGGCGGCGGTCGGTTTCCTCGATGGCGTAGCGCAGGCTGTCGGTCATGCGGTCGGCGTAGAGGATGACGCGGCCGTCGATGTTGCGGGCGGCGCGGCCGATGGTTTGCACCAGAGAGGTGCGACTGCGGAGAAAACCTTCCTTGTCGGCGTCGAGGATGGCGACCAGGGCGCATTCGGGGATGTCGAGACCCTCACGCAGCAGGTTGATGCCGACCAGGACGTCGAACACGCCGACGCGCAGGTCGCGGATGATCTCGATGCGTTCCAGCGTATCGACATCGGAGTGCAGGTAGCGCACGCGCACGCCGTTTTCGTTGAGGTATTCGGTGAGATCCTCGGCCATGCGCTTGGTCAGCACGGTGACCAGGGTGCGGTTGCCCGCCAGGGCGACGGTGCGCACCTCGGCCAGGAGGTCATCGACCTGGCGTTCGACCGGGCGGATTTCGGTGACGGGGTCGATCAGGCCGGTGGGGCGGATGACCTGTTCGGCGAAGACGCCGGCGGTGCGCTCCATCTCCCACGGGCCGGGGGTGGCGGAGACGAAGACGGTTTGCGGGCGGAAGCGTTCCCATTCAGCGAATTTCAGCGGGCGGTTGTCGATGCACGAGGGCAGGCGGAAGCCATATTCGGCGAGGATGGATTTGCGCGCGAAGTCGCCGCGTTCCATGCCGCCGATCTGCGGCACGGTGACGTGGCTTTCGTCGATGATGAGCAGGGCGTTTTCGGGCAGGTATTCGAACAAAGTGGGCGGCGGTTCGCCGGGGTTGCGGCCGGAGAGGTAGCGGGAATAGTTCTCGATCGATTTGCACGACCCGGTGGTCTCGATCATTTCCATGTCGAAGGTGGTTTTCTGTTGCAGGCGCTCGGCCTCCAGCAGTTTGCCGTTGGCGTTGAAGTCGGCGAGGCGGTCGCGCAGTTCCTTCTTGATGTCCTGCACCGCCTGTTGGAGGGTTGGGCGGGGGGTGACGTAGTGGCTGTTGGCGTAGACGGTGATGCTGTCGAGCGTTGCGGTTTTTTCGCCGGTGAGCGGATCGAATTCGGTGATGCCCTCGATCTCGTCGCCGAACAGGGTGACGCGCCAGGCGCGGTCTTCGTAGTGGGCGGGGAAGATGTCGACGATTTCGCCGCGCAGGCGGAAGGCGCCGCGCTGGAAGGCGATGTCGTTGCGGCGGTATTGCAGTTCGACGAGGGCCTTGGCGAGGCGGTCGCGGTCGATCTTGCCGCCGGGCTCCAGCTTGACCACCATCTTGGCGTAGGTTTCGACCGAGCCGATGCCGTAGATGCAGGACACCGAGGCGACGATGATGACGTCGTTGCGTTCGAGCATGGACTGCGTGGCCGCGTGACGCATGCGGTCGATCTGTTCGTTTATTTGACTGTCTTTTTCGATGTAGGTGTCGGTGCGGGGGACGTAGGCCTCGGGCTGGTAGTAGTCGTAGTAGCTGACGAAATATTCTACGGCGTTGTCGGGGAAGAAGGCTTTCATCTCGCCATAGACCTGGGCGGCCAGGGTTTTGTTGGGGGCGAGGATGAGGGTGGGCTTCTGCACCGCCTCGATCACCTTGGCCATGGTGAAGGTTTTGCCGGAGCCGGTGACGCCGAGCAGGACCTGGTCGCGCTCGCCGTTCTGGACGCCGGCGACGAGTTCGCGGATGGCGGTGGGCTGGTCGCCGGCGGGTTCGAATTCGGAGACGACGCGCAGGCGGGTGGTGACCGGCTTGGCCGGCTGGCGTTGTGGTTGAAACAGCATGGGGGGCGGGGCGAGGACCTGCGACATCGGGGGCTCCGGGCGGCGAGGGCTTTAGTCTAGCATGGTGGTGATGGGGGGCGGGAGCGGGACGGGGGTTTGGATTATATCGGAACATTAATAATTCGTATCAAAATGGCCGTGCTGACGCGAATTGGGATGGGATGAAAAAAGACGGGAACGGTCATCTTGTGCGCCGGGGGGCGCGCGGGGGGCGCGCGGGGTGGCGGCGTTGGTGGGCGGGCGGTGGGG
>JBBQOT010000169.1:0-6502 GCA_038331165.1 Acetobacterales bacterium | reverse complement strand
CGAGCCGGCCAGCACCGGCATCGGCGGCGACTGCTTCTGCCTCTACGCCCCGGCCGGCGAGAAGAAGGTCTACGCCCTGAACGGCTCCGGCCGCGCGCCGGCTGCCGCCAACATCGACTTCTACGAGAAGCACGGCATCAGCAGCATCGAGCCGACCTCGGCCCATGCCGTGACCGTGCCGGGTGCCATCTCGGCGTGGGAGACGCTGCTCGCCCGCTTCGGCACCCGCGGGCTCGACACGCTGCTGAACCAGGCGATCGAGTACGCCGAGAACGGCCACCCCATCCACCCCAAGGTCGGCCGCGACTGGCCGGGTTCGGTCGAGAAACTGAAGAAGGGCGGGGCCGACTACTTCCTGCCCAACGGCGCCCCGCCCAAGATCGGCGACATGTTCCGCCAGCCGCAACTGGCCGCGACCCTGCGCAAGATCGCCAAGGAGGGCTCGAAAGGCTTCTATGAGGGTTCGGTCGCCGCCGACATCGTCGCCACCCTGCGCGCCCGCGGCGGCCTGCACACCGAGGAAGACTTTGCCCGCGGCCGCACCGCCGCACAGTTCGTCGAGCCGATCAAGCTGGCCTGGAAGGGCTACGAGGTCTGGCAATGCCCGCCCAACGGCCAGGGCCTGCTGGTGCTGATGCTGCTCGGCATGCTCGACAAGCTCGGCACCGCACCCGACGGCCCGCTCGGCACAACGCGGGTGCACCGCCATATCGAGGCCGCCCGCCTGGCCTATCGCGACCGCGACGCCTTCGTCGCCGACCCGAGCCAGGTGGATGTGCCCACCGACCACCTGCTGTCGCGCCAGTATCTCGACGCGCAGGCGCGGCTGATCCGCGACGATCGTGCCATGAAGCACCTGCCGGCGGCCGGTGAGTCGGCGGTCCCCGTGCACGCCGACACCGTCTACCTGTGCGTCGTCGACAAGGACGGCAATGCCTGTTCCTTCATCAACTCGCTGTTTCAGGGCTTCGGCTCCGGCATCCTGGCCAACAACTCCGGCGTGATGCTGCAAAACCGTGGCTTCGGTTTCCGTTTCACCCGCGGGCACCCCAACACGATCGCGCCGGACAAACGGCCAATGCACACCATCATCCCCGGCATGGTCACCAAGGACGGCGAGGCGGTGATGCCCTTTGGCGTGATGGGCGGCCATTACCAGCCGATGGGGCAAAGCTGGTTCCTCACCAACTTCCTGGAATACGGTCTGGACATCCAGGAGGCGCTCGACCTGCCGCGCATCTTCCCCTACGCCGGCAAGGTGGAAGCCGAGCGCGGTTTCATCCCGGCGATGACCGACAAGCTGTCCCGCCTCGGCCACGATGTGGTTGAGGCCGCCGGCCCGCTTGGCGGCGGCCAGGCGATCTTCATCGACCGCGCTCGCGGCGTGATGATGGGCGGCAGCGAGCCGCGCAAGGATGGCATCGCCCTGGGCTACTGACGCCGCGCCGAAAAGAATAACCCCGAGGAAACCCCAGCATGCTGTTCTACGATTCCGTCGGCCCTAACCCGCGCGTGGTGCGCATGTTCGCCGCCGAACGTGGTGTGGCACTGCCATCCACCAAAATCGACCTGCGCGGCGGCGAGAACCGCCAGCCGGCCTATATGGCCAAGAACCCGGCCGGGCAGATGCCGTGCCTGGAGCTGGACGGTGGCTTCGTGCTCGCCGAGATCACCGCCATCTGCGAATATCTCGACGAAATCGGCGGCGCCGGCGCCAGCCTGATCGGCAGCACCGCGCAGGAGCGGGCGGAAACCCGCATGTGGACGCGCCGCATCGACCTCAACATTGTCGAGCCATTGGCCAACGGTTTCCGCTTCGCCGAGGGGCTGAAGCTGTTCACCGGCCGCATCCATGTCATCCCGCAGGCCGCCGACGACCTCAAGCAGATCGCCCAGGAGAAGCTCACCTGGCTGGATGGCTTGATGGAAGGCCACGACTTCATCTGCGGCGCCCGCCTGACCATGGCCGATATCCTGCTGTTCTGCTTCGTCGATTTCGGCACCGCGATCGGCCAGCCGATCAACCCGGCCAACGCCCGCATCGTCGCCCATCATGCGCGCATGAAGGCCCGCCCCTCCTCTGCCGCCTGATCCGGAGCCTGCCCGCATGACCGAACCCTGCGATCTCAGCGCCGTCGCGGCACGCCGCCTCATCGGCCGCCGCGCCCTTTCGCCGGTGGAACTGCTGGAAAGCTGCCTCGCCCGCACCGATGCCACCGACCACGCGGTCAACGCCATGGTCGCGCGCGACGACGTGGCCAGCCGGGCGGCGGCCAAGGCAGCGGAGCAGTCGGTCATGCGCGGTGACCCGCTCGGCCTGCTGCACGGCCTGCCGGTCGGGATCAAGGACCTCACCCCCACCAACGGCCTGCGCACCACCTGGGGTTCGCCCCTGTTCCGCGACCATGTTCCGACGGAAGACCACTCGCTGGTGGCGAACATCCGCGCCGCCGGCGGCATCATCGCCGGCAAGACCAACACCCCGGAATTCGGCGCCGGCGCGAACACCCGCAACGCCGTCTACGGCGCCACCGGCAACCCGTTCGACCCGACGAAAAACGCCGCCGGCTCCTCGGGCGGCTCGGCGGTGGCGCTCGCGGTCGGCCAGGTGCCGCTATGCAGCGGCAGCGACATGGGCGGCTCCCTGCGCAACCCCGCCGCGTTCTGCGGCATCGTGGGATACCGGCCCACCCCCGGCCTGGTGCCCGACGAAAGCAAGAATCTCGGCTGGTCCAACCTCGGCGTGCAAGGCCCGATGGCGCGCACCGTGCCCGATCTGTGCCTGTTGCTGTCGGCCATGGTGTCCGACAACGCCGGTGACCCGCTGGCCACCACGATCCACGGCCAAACCGTGCGCCGCGGCGGCGATTTCTTCCCGCCAGTCGCCATCGACCTCGCCGGGCTGCGCGTGGCCGTCACGCCAGACTTCGGCTTCGCCCCGACCGAGAACCACATCCGTGAGGTCTTTGCCGAAAAGCTTGGCCTGTTCCGCCACGCCTTCCGCTCGGTGGCCGACGCCAGCCCGGACTGCACCGGCACCGACGAGGCGTTCGAGGTGCTCCGCTCAACCGGCTTCGTCGCCAGCCACATGGCCCGCTGGCACAGCGACCGCGACAAGCTGGGTCCAAACATCATCGCCAACATGGAAGCGGCGCTGAAATACACCATCGCCGACGTCGCCCGTGCCAGCGCCCTGCAAACCCAGATCTACCACCGCTGGCAGGCATTCTTCGGCGATTTCGACGTGATCCTGACCCCATCGATCACCATCAGCCCGCGCCCCTGGACCGAGCTTTTCCCCGCCGAGATCGACGGCAAGCCCACCCGCACCTATTTCCACTGGCTGGCGCTGGCCTACGCGGTGACCGTGGTCGGCCACCCCGCCGTCAGCCTGCCGGTCGGGCGGGATCGCAGCGGCATGCCGTTCGGCCTGCAAATCGTCGGCCGCCGCGGTGGCGACGCCCAGGTGCTCGGCGTGGCCGCGGCACTGGAAGAAATGCTGGCCACCGACCCGCGCACCCGCCGCCCGACGCCCGACATCGCCACCCTCACGGCAGCACCGCCGATTAGCGCGATGCCGCACTTCATGGGCTTCAACTGACACCAGGCACGGCCGGGAGTACTCCTGAGCCAAGCAAGGCCAGAGCTTCGCCCTGGACCGACCAGGGGCCGAGCCCCTGGACCTCATGTTCTTGAAAAGAAATTTGTTTCCAAAGGCCCCCGGCCTTTGGCGGGTCTGGGCAGAGCGGCCGTGCCTTCCATCAACAGTGAATGTTTGCGCTGCTTGGTATAGCCCCAACGAAACGGGGGGCCGCTTGGCCCCCCTTCCCGATCAGCCCCGCTCGCCAAAGCGCCGCATCATGCCCGGATGGTCCATGCTGCCCTCGTGCCCGTCCATCGCCCCATGGCGCATGCCGCGATGCCCGTCCGGCCCAAACCGCCGCTCGCCCGGCCGCGGCCCGGCCACGTCGCCCAGGCTGGCCTTGTCGGCACCGAGCTGCCGCGCCGCGATCACCCGGCCCAGCGGCCCGGCATAACCCTCGCCGCGCACCGCAATGCTCTTGCCCGGCGCCAGGGTTTCGCCCAGGCGCTTGGCCTCGCTGGGCGGCATGCGCACCAGCGTGCCGTCGTCCAGCCGCACGCCATTCGCCTCGCCGCGCGGCGTATGCAGCACCGAGGTGATCCGGCCCTCGGCTTCCAGCGCCGCCGCACCCTCGCCACCGCGGTGCGGCATGGTCACCAACACCGTCGCGCCAGTGGCATCATTGGCGACCGAGCGGGCCATCATCATCGGCAGGTCCTTGGCCTTCACCCCATGGATCGTCACCGCGTCGCCCGGCTTTACCGCGAACACCAGTTGGGTGGAAACGAAGGGCGGCACGTGCACCTCGGTGCCATCAGCCAGGATCAGGCCATCAACCTCGCCGCGCGGCGTCAGCGAATACTGCGCGACCTTGCCTTTCAACTGCGGCAACTGCGCCGGGTCGTACACCGCCCCGCCGCCCTGCATGGCGCGCATGCTACCGGGCTGCGCCATCGCCAGCCCTGCGCCGCCAAGGGCACCGGCACCCAGCACCAGTGCCGTGGCCAGCATCAACACGTTCTTGCGGGTCATTCTGTCATCTCCAGGGTCTCGGCCAAGATCGGCCTCCCTCCTCTCATCGCAAGTGCCGTGCCACACATCAAACTGTTGAAATCGCACAATTCCATCAACCCGGCGCCGTGCTATTCGTCGTCCTTCCCGACACCCGGCGTCCGGTTTGCCGACACCTCGATGCCATGCTGCCGCAGCTTCTCGTACAGCAGTTGGCGATGGATGCCGAGCAACCGCGCCGCCTCCGCCCGGTTGCCACCGCTGCTCTCCAGCGCCCGGCGGATCATCACCGCCTCCAGCCGCGCCACCGCCTCGGGCAGCGTGCCCGCCAGGTGATCCCCTGCCGGCACCGCGTCCGCCACCGCGCCCAGGAACGCCAAGTCGTCCTCGCCCACCACGCGGCGTCGCACCAAGGCCGCCACCCGCTCCATGGCGTTGCGCAATTCGCGCACATTGCCCTGCCAGCGATGCCGCAACAGCCGCGCCGCCGCCTCGGCCGATAGATGCCGGCCGGGTGCCGCGCGTGCCAGGAAATGCTCTGCCAGCGGCACGATGTCGCCCAGCCGCTCGCGCAACGGCGGCAAATGCAGCGGCACCACGCCCAACCGCCAGAACAGGTCCTCGCGGAACGCCCCCGCCTTCACCATCGCGGCCAGGTCGTGATGCGTCGCCGCCAGCACCCGCACGTCGATCGCCACCGGCTTGCCGCCGACCGGCACCACCACCCGCTCCTGCAACACCCGCAACAGCTTGGCCTGCATCGCCAGGTCCATGTCGCCGATTTCGTCGAGGAACAGCGTGCCCCGGTGCGCCGCGCGCATGCTGCCCATCGCGTCGGCCACCGCCCCGGTGAACGCGCCGCGCACATGGCCGAATAGCTGGCTTTCCAGCAGCCCGGCCGGGATTGCCGCGCAGTTCACCGCCACGAAGGCCTGCCCGGCCCGCCGCCCGTGGCGATGGATGGCGCGCGCCACCACTTCCTTGCCGCTGCCGGTCTCGCCGGTGATCAGCACGGTGGCGTCGCTGTCGGCCAGCATGCCGACCGCTTTCTGCACCTCGCGCATGGCCGCGGTGGCGCCGATCAGCTCGTCGCTGTCATCGGCCAACGCTGGCGCCATTGCCACCTCGACCCGCGGCACCATCCGCCCGATCAGCGCGGCCAGCGCCGCCCGCCCGATCGGCTTGGCGATGTGGTCCACCGCCCCCAACCGCATCGCCTCGATGGTGTTGGCCGCCGTGGGCACCGCCGTCAGCACCGCCACCGGCGGCATCTCAGCCCCCTGCTCCGCGCGCACCCGCAACGCCTTCAACACCGCCAGCCCATCCATCCCCGGCATGCGCAGGTCCAGCAGCACCGCATCCACCCCGCCCTGCGCCAGCCGCGCCAGCGCCGCCGCCCCGTCGCCGGCGTGCTCCGCCACATGCCCCAGGTCGCCAAGCGTCTCGGCAATGCCCGCCCGCAACGCCGCGTCGTCGTCGACGATCAACACGCGTGCCATGGCACCTCCAGCACGAAACGCGCGCCCTCGGTATCGGCTGCTTCGGCCAGATACAGCCGCCCGCCCATCGCGCCGGCCAACTCGCGCGCGATCGCCAGCCCCAGCCCGGTGCCGTCCGGCCGGCTGGTTACAAACGGCTCGAACAGCCAAGCCCGCAGCGCCTCCGGCACCCCCGGCCCGGTATCCGCCACCCCGATCGTCAGCACATCGCCCGCCACCGCCGCCGACAGGGTCACCGTCCCGCCCGGCGGGGTATGCCTCAGCGCATTGTCCACCAGGTTGTCCAGCACCCGCCGCAGCAGCGCTGCATCCAACATGCCGCACAGCGCCGGTGCGGCCACCTCCAGCCGAATTGCGCCCGCCGCATGTTCCGCCGCACACGCGTGCAACAGCGCGTCCAGCACCACCG
>JBBQOT010000168.1:0-6505 GCA_038331165.1 Acetobacterales bacterium | reverse complement strand
GTTCCAGAATTATCAACCTATTGGAAATTCTAGTTTTTTGTAAAAAAGGTCCAGGGGCTTGGCCCCTGGCGGGTCTGGGCAGAGCCCAGCCTCCCCTATCTTCGCGCCTATGGGGCAAAGCCCTGGCCCTGCCTAACCTTGGATGATCGTTATTGCCGCTTTGCACTAAGTCCGTGACGCTTCGTAGACCTTGAGGTGGGTGTAGGCCACTGACAGCAGCGTGTGTGGCGTGCCGAAGGCGCGGGCGCGGGCGAGCATGTCCCCGACGACGTGGTCGGCCTCGACCGCGCCGCCGCGTTGCAGGTCGCGCAGCATGGAGGCCATCCATTGGCCTTTGGGGTCGCTCAGCTGCGTGCGCGCGCGTGCATCGGCCGGCGGGCGCGGGGGGTGGCCGGCGGCGGTGGCCACTGCGGTGCATTCGTCGACCATACGCAGCATCAGGGCGGCGGCGTCTGGCGTGGCGCTGACGATGCTGCCGACATTGCCGCGAAACAGGCAGTTCATCGACGCGATCGCGCACAGGAAGACCCATTTCTCCCACATCATCTGGGTGATCTCGGGCGAATTGGTCAGGTCGAAGCCGCCTTTGGCCAGATGCGGCTGCAGCATGTCGCAGAACTCGGCCTGAGCGGCGCTGCGCGGGCCGTAGCCGAAGGTGGCCATGGTGTTCAGGTGGCGCACCGTGCCGTCGTCGTCCAGCGTCACCGCGATGCCGGTCATGCCGCCGAGCACCGCGTCGGCGCCGAAGGCTTCGTCGAGCGTGTTGAGGTGCTTCATGCCGTTCAACTGCGGGATGATCTTGGCGCCGGGCGCTGCCGGGCGGATCGCGGCGATGGCGCTGTCGAGGTCGTAGGCCTTGCACGACAGGATGATCGCATCCCAGCCGGGCTTCACGTTCTCGGCGAGCACCGTCTTGGCGGCGATGGTGGCGTCGCCCAGCGGGCTTTTGATCACCAGCCCGTTGGCGGCGATTTGGGTGGCGCGGCGTGGGCGTACCAGGA
The DNA here is from genome assembly GCA_038331165.1 of Acetobacterales bacterium. GTDB lineage: Bacteria > Pseudomonadota > Alphaproteobacteria > Acetobacterales > Acetobacteraceae > CAMDGX01. Next base: position 5,504 of record JBBQOT010000168.1, on the reverse strand, counting down.
AGGTGACATCGGCGCCGCCGGCCCCGGCGCGCCCGCCGTAATAGCCGCCGATGCCGCCGGCACCGAGTACCAGAATGCGCATGTGTGTTGCCCCGTTCGAATCTGCGGCATGATGGCCGCGCGCCGCGCCGGTGCCAACCGCGCGGGCCGTCGCATGGCGGGAATGCGGCCGTGCGTGAATTCGGGCAATTCCATCGACGCACGAACGCGTGATAAGGGAACTTGATGGATGCTGAAACCATGCCGACGATCGCCATTGCCTGCGACCACGCCGGCCCCGCGCTGAAGCGCGCGCTGGCCGATGCCCTGCGTGCGGCCGGGCACGAGGTGCTCGATTTCGGCACGCATGACGAGGCCCGGGTCGACTACCCTGACTATGCCCATGCCGTGTGCGAGGCGGTCGAGGACGGGCGGGCTCTGCGCGGCGTGCTGATCTGCGGCACCGGCCAGGGCATGGCGATGGCCGCCAACCGCCACCCTGGCATCCGCTGCGCGGTGGCTGGCGAGGCCGAAACCGCACGGTTGTGCCGCGAGCACAACGACGCCAACGTGATAGCGCTGGGCGCGCGGCTGATCGACGAGGCCAGGGCGCACGAGATCCTGCGGGTGTTCCTCGCCACGCCGTTCGAGGGTGGGCGGCATGTGCAGCGGCTGGCACGGCTGGCGCCCGCCAAGACCCTCGCGGAGCGCGGCGTTACCGTCTAGAACCCGGCTCTTTCCCCGCGACCCCAAGGAGTGGGCATGAACGACCGTGCCAACCATGCCGCGTTGCAGCGTTTCTTCGGTGCCAGCCTGGCCGAGACCGACCCGGAACTGGCCGCTGCCATCGGCCGCGAGATGGTACGCCAGCAGGACGGCATCGAGCTGATCGCCAGCGAGAACATCGTCTCGGCCGCCGTGATGGAGGCGCAGGGCTCGGTGCTGACCAACAAGTATGCCGAGGGCTACCCTGGACGGCGCTATTATGGCGGTTGCGTCGAGGTTGATGTCGCCGAGACACTGGCGATCGAGCGTGCCAAGCAGTTGTTCGGCTGCACCTATGCCAACGTGCAGCCACATTCGGGCGCGCAGGCGAACCAGGCGGTGTTTCTCGCCTTGGTCAAGCCCGGCGACACCATTCTGGGCATGAGCCTGGATGCCGGCGGCCACCTGACGCATGGCGCGGCGCCCAATCTGTCGGGCAAGTGGTTCCGCGCCGTGCAGTATGGCGTGCGGGTGGATGACGGCACGCTGGACTACGACCAGCTGGAAGCGCTGGCGCGGGCGGAAAAGCCCAAGCTGATCATCGCCGGCGGCAGCGCCTATCCGCGCACCATCGACTTCGCCCGCATCCGCCGCGTCGCCGACGAGGTTGGGGCGTTCTTCATGGTCGACATGGCGCATTTTGCCGGGCTGGTCGCGGCCGGGGTGTTCCCCAGCCCGTTGCCGCATGCCCAGGTGGTGACCACCACCACCCACAAGACGCTGCGCGGCCCGCGCGGTGGAATGATTTTGTGCAACGACGCGGATTTGGGCCGCAAGTTCAACTCGGCGGTGTTTCCCGGCTTGCAGGGCGGGCCGCTGATGCATGTGATCGCCGGCAAGGCCGCGGCCTTTGGCGAGGCGTTGCGTCCGGAATTCAAGGCCTATCAACAAGCGGTGGTCGACAACGCGCGCGCGCTGGCCGCCAGCCTGGTCGGACAGGGGCTGGCGATTGTCACTGGCGGTACCGATTGCCACCTGATGCTGGTCGATCTGCGGCCAAAGCGAGTGACCGGCAAGTCTGCAGAGGCGACGCTGGAACGCGCCCACATGACGGCCAACAAGAACGCCATCCCGTTCGACCCGGAGAAGCCGGCCATCACCTCGGGCGTGCGGCTGGGGACCCCGGCGGGCACCACGCGCGGCTTCGGGGTGGCCGAGTTCCAGGAGGTAGGGCGGATGATCGGCGAGGTGCTAGACGGGCTGGCGGCCAGCAACGACGGCAGCAACGCGGTGGTCGAGGCGGCGGTGGGCGCGCGGGTGCAGGCGATGTGCGCCCGCTTCCCGATCTACGCCAAATAAGCGCGGCCGATGCGCTGTCCCTTCTGCGGCCACGAAGAGACCCAGGTGAAGGACAGCCGGCCGAGCGAGGACGGCATGACCATCCGCCGCCGGCGCTTCTGCCCGGGCTGCACGCAGCGTTTCACGACCATCGAGCGGGTGCAGCTGCGCGAACTGACGGTGGTGAAATCCGACACCCGCCGGGTGCCGTTCGACCGCGACAAGCTGGCCCGGTCGGTGCGGGTGGCGGTGCGCAAGCGCCCGGTGAGCGAGGAGCGGGTGGAACGCATCGTCAACGGCATCGTGCGCCAGCTCGAAGCGTCCGGCGAGAGCGATATCGACTCCAAGCAGATCGGCGAGGCGGTGATGGAGGCGTTGCGCGAGGTCGACGAGGTGGCCTATGTGCGCTTCGCCTCGGTCTACCGCAATTTCCGCGAAGCCAAGGATTTTGAAGCATTTCTGGGCAAGCTCGGTGAGGACGGCGAGTTGCCGTCTGACACCAAGCCCGCGGCCGACCCCAAGCCATGAACCTGTCGGCGGACGATGTCGCGCATATGCGCGCCGCACTGGTGCTGGCCCGGCGCGGCAATGGCCAGACCTGGCCGAACCCATCGGTCGGCTGCGTCATCGTCAAGGACGGGCGGGTGGTGGGCCGTGCCACCACCGCCCAAGGCGGCCGGCCGCACGCCGAACCGCAGGCCCTGGCCATGGCGGGTGACGCGGCGCGCGGTGCCACCGCCTATATCACGCTGGAGCCCTGTTGCTTCCATGGCCGCACGCCGCCCTGCACCGATGCGTTGATCGCCGCTGGCGTTGCCCGTGTGGTGGTTGGCGTTCGCGACCCGGACCCGCGGGTGAATGGCGCCGGCCTCGCCCGCCTGCGCGGCGCCGGGATCGCCGTCGACGAGGGCGTGCTGGAGGCCGAGGCCGAGGATGTGGTCGTCGGCTTCTTCACCCGGGTGCGCCAGGGGCGCCCCATGGTTACGCTCAAGCTCGCCTCTACGCTGGACGGCCGCATCGCCACGCGGGGTGGCGAGAGCCAGTGGATCACCGGCGAGCCGGCGCGGCGCACCGCCCATGCCCTGCGCGGCCGGCACGACGCGATCCTGGTCGGCGTCGGCACGGTGCTGGCAGACAACCCCGACCTGACCTGCCGAATCGACGGCTTCAAGCAGGTGCCGATGGTGCGGGTGGTCGCCGACAGCCATTTGCGGGTGCCGCTGACCTCGCGCCTGGTGGCGACCGCCGCGACGGTGCCGACCTGGGTGGTGGCGCGGGCCAGCATCGATTCGCACCGCGCTGAGGCACTAGAGTCGGCTGGAGTCGTGGTCATTCGCGCTGGCGATTCGCCGGCGGGCGTCGATCTTGGCGCGGCGCTGCGGGCGCTGGCCGAGCGCGGGATCACCCGCCTGCTGGTGGAGGGCGGTGCCCAGCTTGCCGCGGCGCTGCTGCGCGATGACCTGGTGGACCGGCTGGCCTGGTTTCATGCCCCCAGCGTGATGGGCGGCGACGGCTGGCCTGCCGCGCAGGCGTTCGGCACCGAGCGGCTGGCGCAGATGCCGCGGTTCAGCCGCATCGCCACGCGCAGTGTGGGCGAGGATCTGTTGAGTGAGTATGTTCGCGCCGCCGGTCCGCACGGGACCGACAGGGGAGTGCCAGGCTGATGTTCACCGGCATCGTCACCGGGCTGGGCGAGGTGCGCGCGATCACACCGATCGGCCGCGGCCAGGACATGCGCCTGGTGATCGGCGTGCCCGCCGGCTGGGCCGACATGGCGACCATTCCACTCGGTGCCTCGATCGCCTGTTCCGGCTGCTGCCTGACCGCCATCGAGTTGGGGGCGGACTGGTTCGCGGTCACGGTTTCGGCGGAATCCCTGTCCAAGACCACGCTTGGTGGCTGGGCGGCCGGCACCCGCGTGAACCTCGAACGCCCGCTGAAGGTCGGCGACGAGCTGGGCGGGCACATCGTATCGGGCCACGTCGACGGGTTGGGCGAGGTGATCGCCGCCATCCCCGACCAGGGTTCCACGCGGTGGCGGTTCCGCGTCGCTCCCGCCATTGCGCGCTTCATTGCCCCGAAGGGCTCCGTCGCCATCGACGGAGTGTCGCTGACGGTGAACGAAGTGCAGGGGGAAGAATTCGGCGTGAACATTATCCCGCACACGGCAGAGGTGACGAGCTTCGGCCTTCTCAACCCGGGCGACAGGGTCAATATCGAGATCGACACCGTGGCGCGCTATGTCGCCCGCCTCACCGAATACGCGCCCGAGGGGCCCCGATGAGCCAGATCCTGACGAAGTCGCTGTCCCAGTACCTGGCCTCGGCCGAGGACCTCATCGAGGAGGCGCGCGCCGGGCGCATGTTCATCCTGGTCGACGACGAGGACCGCGAGAACGAGGGCGACCTGGTGATCCCGGCGCAGTTCGCCACGCCCGATGCGGTGAACTTCATGGCACGCCATGCCCGTGGGCTGATTTGCCTGGCGATGACCCGCCAGCGGGTGGAGCAACTCGGTCTGCCGCTGATGAGCCAGTCGAACGGCACCCGCCACACCACCGCCTTCACCGTGTCGATCGAGGCTCGCGACGGGGTGACCACCGGCATTTCCGCCCATGACCGCGCCCACACCATCGCGGTGGCAACCAACCCCGAGCGCGGGCCGACCGACATCGTAACCCCCGGCCACGTCTTTCCGCTGATGGCGCGCGAGGGCGGCACGCTGGTGCGCGCGGGCCATACCGAGGCGGCCGTCGACATTGCCCGCCTCGCCGGGCTCAGCCCCGCCGGGGTGATCTGCGAGATCATGAACGACGACGGCACCATGGCCCGGCTGCCGGACCTGGTGACCTTCGCCCAGCACCAAAACCTCAAGCGGGGCACCATCGCCGACCTTATCGCCCATCGACGGCGCACCGTACGACTGGTCAAGCGGGTGACCGAATCCACGCTGAACCATGTCGTGGGCGGCGAGTGGAAGCTGATCGTCTACGTCAACACCATCGAGCACGCGGAGCACCTGGTGCTGGTGAAGGGCGACCTCGCGGCACCCGGTCCGGTGCCGGTGCGCATGCACGGCGTGGACCTGCTGAACGACCTGCTGGGCGAGACCACGCGCGGCGCGTTGACCAAGTCGATGGCGATGATCGCACGTGAGGGCAGGGGGGCGGTGGTGCTTCTGCGCGAAATGCGCGCCACCACCTTGTCGGAACGGGTGCGCCAATTGGCCACCCGCGAACGCCCGGGCGGCACGCTGCGCGACTATGGCATCGGCGCGCAGATCCTGCTCGACCTCGGCGTGCGCGACATGATCCTGTTGTCGAATACCCAGCGCAGCATCGTCGGCATCGAGGGCTATGGCCTGAACGTGGTCGATACCCGCCCGCTCGACGATTTGTGAGACGAAGGCAGCTGAGATGAGCACGGTCGACGCCAAGCTTCCCGCCGCGCCAAAGATCAATGGCCGGCCGCCGCGCCTGCTGG
>JBBQOT010000167.1:0-6536 GCA_038331165.1 Acetobacterales bacterium | reverse complement strand
GCGCGACATGTTCGAGCAAGGCAAGAAGAACGCGCCGTGCATTATCTTCATCGACGAGATCGACGCCGTGGGGCGCCATCGCGGCGCCGGCCTGGGCGGTGGCAACGATGAGCGCGAGCAGACGCTGAACCAGATGCTGGTGGAGATGGACGGCTTCGAGAGCAACGAGGGCGTGATCCTCATTGCCGCGACCAACCGCCCCGATGTGCTCGACCCCGCACTGCTGCGCCCGGGCCGCTTCGACCGCCAGGTGATGGTGCCGAACCCCGATGTGAACGGGCGCGAGAAGATCCTGCGCGTGCACATGCGCAAGGTGCCACTGGCTTCCGACGTCGATCCGAAGGTGATCGCGCGCGGCACCCCGGGCTTCTCGGGCGCCGACCTTGCCAACCTGGTGAACGAGGCGGCACTGCTCGCGGCACGCATGGGTAAGCGGGTGGTGGCGATGTACGAGTTCGAGCATGCCAAGGACAAGGTCATGATGGGCGCCGAGCGCCGCTCGCTGGTCATGTCCGACGACGAGAAGGAGATGACCGCCTTTCACGAAGCCGGCCACGCCCTGTGCGCGATGAACCTCCCGGAATGCGACCCGGTGCACAAGGCCACCATCATCCCGCGCGGCCGGGCACTGGGCATGGTGATGAGCCTGCCGGAGGGCGACCGCTACTCCAAGAGCAAGGCCAAATGCCTGGCCGAGCTGACCATGGCGATGGGCGGGCGTGCGGCGGAGGAGATCATCTTCGGCGCCGACAAGGTTTCCAACGGCGCCTCGGGCGACATCAAGATGGCCACCGGCCAGACGCGACGCATGGTCACGGAATGGGGCATGAGCGACAAGCTCGGTATGATCGCCTATGGCGACAACAGCCAGGAAGTGTTCCTGGGCCATTCGGTAACCCAGAACAAGAACGTGTCGGAGGCAACGGCGCGCGAGATCGACAGCGAGATCAAGGTGATCATCGACAACGCCTATATTAGCGCCAAGCGCATCCTCACCGAGAACCTGGCCGAACTGAACCTGCTGGCCAAGGCACTGCTGGAGCATGAGTCGCTGTCGGGCGACGAAATCCGCACCGTGCTGCGCGGCGACAAGGTGGTGAAGGTGGTGGTGGACGAGCCGGCCCCGGACTCCCGCCGGGCATCGGTACCGTCATCCGGCCGACCGGTGCCGCCGGCGTCGGGTGGGCTTGGACCAGCGCCGCAACCGGGCTGATCGTGGCGGGCTGAACGCTTGCACCTGATCGAGCCGCTCGGCCTGTTGCGTGGGCCGGCGGCGCATGAGGCGATCCAACGCCGCTTGGCCTTGCCGCTTGCCGGTGGGCCGGCGGCGTTTTCTTTGGCCCGTCTGCTCGGCGACCCCGGGGGGATCGTGTCGGTGGCCGAGGTCCCCCTCCGCTACGCCGCCGCCCTGGCCCATGTCACCGCTGCGCGCGCGCCCTTCGCCGGGCTGGCCGGGGCAGGGCCCTGGGTGATGGGCATCCTGAACGTCACGCCGGACAGCTTCAGCGACGGCGGCCGGCATTTTTCCACCGACGCGGCCGTCGCCGCAGGGTTGGCGATGCGCGCAGCCGGTGCCGCGCTGGTCGATATCGGCGGTGAAAGCACGCGGCCGGGCGCCACGGCGGTAACCCAAGACGAGGAACAGGCCCGCATCCTGCCGGTGATCCGCACCCTGGCCGCCGAGGGTGTGGCAGTATCCGTCGACACCCGCCATGCCACGACCATGGCCGCCGCCCTGGCCGCCGGTGCGCGCCTGGTCAACGACATCTCGGCACTGTCTCACGATCCCGCCGCCGGCGGCGTGGTCGCGGCGGCGCAGGCTCCGGTGGTGTTGATGCACATGCGCGGCACGCCGCAGACCATGGGCCAGTACGCCGTCTATGACGACATCGCAGCCGAGGTGGTGCGGGAACTGGCAGCGCGGGTGGCGGCAGCACAGGCGGCGGGAATTGCCCGCACTGACATCGCCGTCGATCCCGGCATCGGGTTTGCCAAGAACCATGCGCACAACGTCGAACTGCTCGACCGGCTGGCGCTGTTGCATAACCTTGGCTGCCACGTGTTGGCCGGGGTATCGCGCAAGCGCTTCATCGGTCACCTCACCGGAGAGGCGGTGGCCGACCGGCGCGGCCCAGGCTCGCTGGCGGCCGCACTGGCGGCGCTGGACCGCGGTGCCACCATCCTGCGCGTGCACGACGTAGCGGCGACGGTACAGGCGATGCGAGTCTGGCGTGCCCTGCGCGCGGGCGATACCAATTCGTAGGCGGTTGCGGTACATGCTGCCGTGGATTCCTCCCGTGGAGCGCCCGTCCGCATGGACATGACACGACATTTGTTCGGCACCGACGGCATCCGCGGCACCGCGAACGCCGAGCCGATGACCGCCGAAACGGTGCTCCGGCTCGGCCAAGCCGCCGGCCTGCTGTTCACCCGCGGTGCACATCGCCACCGCGTGGTGATCGGCAAGGACACGCGCCTGTCGGGCTACATGCTGGAACCCGCATTAGTTGCCGGCTTCATCGGTGCCGGCATGGACGTGGTGTTGGTCGGCCCGCTGCCGACGCCGGCCATCGCCATGCTGACGCGCAGCCTGCGCGCCGATCTCGGCGTGATGATCTCGGCCAGCCATAACACCTTCGAGGACAATGGCATCAAGCTGTTCGGCCCCGACGGCTTCAAGCTGTCTGACGCCACCGAGGCGGAGATCGAGCGGCTGATGGGCGCCGACCTGGCCCCCCGCATGGCTGCCTCCACCAAACTCGGCCGCGCTAAGCGGATGGAGGATGCCCGCGGGCGCTATATGGAATTCGCCAAGAACACCTTCCCCCGCGGATTGCGGCTGGACGGACTGAAAGTGGTGGTCGATTGCGCCAACGGTGCCGCCTACAAGGTGGCGCCTACAGTGTTGTGGGAACTCGGCGCCGAGGTGATCCCCGTCGGCGTGTCACCCGACGGGTTCAACATCAACCAGGAATGTGGCTCCACTGTGCCGGATTTCCTTCGAGGCGAGGTGCGGCGGCACGGCGCCGATCTTGGCTTGGCGCTCGACGGCGACGCCGACCGTCTGATCCTGTCCGACGAACGCGGCACGATCGTCGACGGCGACCAGATCCTGGCGCTGATGGCCCGCTCGTGGCAGCAATCGGGGCGGCTGGCCGGCAGCGGGATCGTCGCCACGGTGATGTCCAATCTAGGCCTCGAACGCTACCTGGGCGGCCATGGCCTGGCACTGCACCGCACCCAGGTGGGCGACCGCTACGTCACGGAACGGATGCGTGCCGGCGGCTTCAACATCGGCGGCGAGCAGTCCGGCCACATGATCCTGTCCGACTACGCCACCACCGGCGACGGGCTGCTCGCGGCCCTACAGGTGCTGGCGGTGCTGGTGGAGCAGGGGCGACCGGCGAGCGAGGTCTGCCGGGTGTTCCAGCGCTTCCCGCAGAAGCTGCGCAGTGTGCGTTTCGTCGGCGACTCGCCGTTGGACGCGCCGGTGGTGCAGGCGGCGGTGGCGGCGGCCGAGGCGCGGCTGTCTGGCGGCGGCCGTCTGCTCATCCGCAAAAGCGGCACTGAGCCGGTCATCCGGGTGATGGCCGAAGCCGAGGATGCCGGGCTGGTGGAGCGCGTCGTCGACGAGCTATGCGCGGTGATCGGCCAGGCGGCGACCCTGTCGGACCAGGGGGCGGCGTGAAGGGCCGGGTCCTGATCATCGCCGGCTCCGATTCGGGCGGCGGCGCGGGCATCCAGGCCGACATCAAGGCGGTCACCGCGCTGGACGGCTTCGCGATGACGGCGGTGACCGCACTGACGGCGCAGAACACACTCGGCGTGCAGGGCGTATTCCCGGTGCCGGTGGATTTCCTGCGGCTGCAGATCCGCAGCGTGGTCGACGACCTCGGCGTGGATGCGGTCAAGACCGGCATGCTCGGCGATGCCGAGACGATCGACGTGGTGGTCGACGAACTGGCGCGGCTGCCCGCGGTGCCGGTGGTGGTCGATCCCGTCATGGTGGCCAAGGGCGGGCACAAGCTGCTGGCCGACTCGGCGGTGGCGCATCTGCGGCGCACATTGTTGCCCCGCGCGACGGTGCTGACACCGAACCTGCCGGAGGCGGAGTTGCTCGCCGGCATGGCGATCGCAAGCGAGGCTGACATGCGTCGCGCCGCCCAGCTCATTCTCGGATTCGGTGTCCCCGCCGTCCTTCTCAAGGGCGGCCACCTCGACAGCCCCGATGTCATGGACCTGCTGGCCACTGCCGATGCCGTCATCGAATTCCGCTCGCCGCGGCTGCACACCCGCCACACCCATGGCACCGGCTGCACCCTGGCCAGCGCCATCGCCGCCGGCCTGGCCCAGGGCATGCCGCTGGTCGATGCCGTCGCCCGCGCACGCCGCTATGTGCACCGTGCCATCGCCTCCGCCCCAGGCTACGGCGCCGGCCATGGGCCGCTGGACCACGCCAATACCGTGGATGTGACCAGGCTCGACGCCTAATATCAACCACCGAAAACACTGACAAATGATCAGGCAAGCATGGGGCTTCGCCCCAAACCCCAGCAGGGGCCAAGCCCCTGCACCTTAACCGTAAGAAAACGAATGGGTTTCCAAAGGCCGTCGGCCTTTGGCGGGTCCAGGGCAGAGCCCTGGCCTTGGCTTTCTCTATCGGTCAATCATTAGAAGGGTTGGTATAAGCCGCTCGCTTTCGCCGCTGCGCCTTGGCTAAGCTGGCGCAACGCGGCGGGAGGGGATGGCGATGCGAGCCTTGTTCACTGGCGTGCTGATGGCGTGCTGGGCCGCGATGGCAGCGGCCGCTCCCGTGGACCCCGCGCAACGGGATGCCGCGCTGGCGGTCTACGCGTCCTGGAACAAGGCGATCGCGGCCGGCAAGCTCAACGATGCCCTTGCATTCCGCACCGCCGGTTTGCGCACGCGCATCGCGCCAGACATCAAAACCGCGGCGCAGCGCAAGAACGTGACGGAAATGCTGAAATCCATGGTGCCCGGCGCCATCGAGGTGCTCCACGTCAGCCAGGCCAAGGACGGCAAGCTGACCCTGCACACCGTCGTCGGCATGGTCGTGCCGCCAGGCCCGCGGCGCCAGGGTATGCCGCCGCCCGGGACCAAGCTGCAGGCCGAGCTGTCGCTGGATTTCCTGCGTGAGGGCGGAGTCTGGAAGTTCGACAACCAAACCTGGGGCATGGACCCCAGCAAGGTGAAGCCATGCACCGCCAGCTTCGGCGGCATGGACGCGTTCGAGGAGCGCGACAACCTGTCGATGGGCGGGCAGATCCGCCGGGTCTCCTTCGCAGCTGACCATACGCTTGTGGTGATCCGCATGTTCGACGAGGAGAACTGCGTGTTCCTGCCGTCGCGCGCACGGCTGGGCGAACTGGGCTTCAATGCCGACACGCTGGAGCCCTATGCGATCATCGAGCTCGGCGCCTGGCCGCATCGCAGCGACAAACAGGCGGTGTGGGCCGAAACCTTGAAGGTGGTGGAGGCGGATTAGCTCAATCGATGGCGATCCGGTGCACCGCGCGGCGGCGTTCGCCGGGCGGGATGCGCATGATGCCGGGCTTGTCGACGAAATCGCCATCCCAGCCATCGGGGCTGGCCATGCCGTGCCATGGCTCAATGCATATCAGCGCGGCGTCGGGGCGCGCCCAGATGCCGAGATTGGGAAAACCGGAATCCCACGACACCGTCACCGCCGGCGCGCCAGGCGCGGCGTAGCGCACCCAGGCGCTGGCCGGCGCATCCATGACGATGGCGCTGACGGTAAACAGGTCGTCGCTGAGCGGCAGGCGGCGGTCGCGGATCGGCGTGGGATGGCGCTCTGGCGCTAGAAAGCCGCCACGAGCGCGCCGGATCGGCGCCGGTTCGTCGGCGCCGAAGGTCAGCACGTGGTCGGTCTTGGCGATGCCGGGCAGGAGCGGCCAGCGGAACGCCGGATGGGCGCCGAAGCTCGCTGGCAAGGTCGCCGCGCCGGGGTTCTCCACCGTGAAGGTAATTTCCAGTTCGTTGCCGGCGATGGCGTAGGCGATCTCGAACCGGAACGCGAACGGATACACGGCGCGCGTCGCGGCGTCGTCGCGCAGTTCCAGCCGGGCGCTGGTCGGCGTCGCCTCCAGCCAGGTGAAATCGCGATCACGGGCGAAGCCGTGCTGCGTCACCCGATACGCCTTCCCCGCGTGGCGCAGCGTGTCACCTGCCAGCATGCCGACGATGGGGAACAGGTTGGGGGCGTGGCGCGGCCATGGCTCGCTCCCCTGCCACAGCACTTCGCTGCCGCCGGCGCCGCCCAACTGGGTCAGCTCCGCTCCGCGCCGGGCAATGCTGGCGCGCAGCATGCCGCTCGCCATGCTGTGGGTGGCCATCGCCGGGTCGATCGGTGCCATGGGTTTCTCCGTGCTGCTGGGCTGACGCGATCTTGCGCCGGGTGCGCCGGGTTGCCCATGCGGGATCGCGCAACGGGTGGCCGGCTACTCGCCCGACGGCGCAGCCAGCAGCGCAGTCAACGCAGCAAACCCCTCGTCGGG
>JBBQOT010000166.1:0-6543 GCA_038331165.1 Acetobacterales bacterium | reverse complement strand
CTGGGCATGCTCGGCCTGACCCGGCTGAGCTACGACCTGACCATGCCGCCCTTGGTGCCCACGCTGCTGGACGAGGCAGGATTTTCCGCCGAGCAGCGCGCCTCGCTGGGCCGGGCGCTCGACCGCAAGGATGCCGCCGCGGTGCAGGCGCGCGGCGGTGCGCTGGCTGGCACGCTGAGCGACCTGTTGCTGGCCGCCGGCCCGGCCCGCCGCGCGCTGGATGCGCTGGCCGCGGCCGCCTTGCCGCCCGCCGCGCGGCGCCATGCCGAGCGCCTGGCCGACACCGTGGCGGCGATTCTGGCGCGCGCACCCGACCTCAAGCTGACCGTCGATCCGGTGGAGTTTCGCGGCTTCCGCTACCACACCGGGGTCAGCCTGGCGGTCTATGCGCCGGGGCGGCACGAGGAGTTGGGGCGCGGCGGGCGCTATGTCTGCGGTGAGAACGAGCCGGCCACCGGGGTGACGCTGTATCCCGACGCGGTGCTGCGGGCGATGCCGCCGCGGCCGGCCCGGCCCCGGCTGTATCTGCCGCCGGGCACCGACGCGGCGCGGGCGGCGGCGCTGCGGGCCGAGGGGTTCGCCACCGTGGCCGGGTTCGATACCGGCGCGCCCGAAACGGCGGCGCGCGCGTCGGGCTGTACTCACTTTCTCAGGGACGGCGTCGCCGTTCGGCTTGCGGAGTAGCGATATGGCCAATGTCACCGTTATCGGCGCGCAATGGGGCGACGAGGGCAAGGGCAAGGTGGTGGACTGGCTGGCCAGCCGCGCCGACGTGGTGGTGCGCTTCCAGGGTGGGCACAACGCCGGCCATACGCTGGTGGTGGGCAACGAGACCTACAAGCTGAGCCTGCTGCCGTCGGGGCTGGTGCGCGGCAAGCTCGGCGTGATCGGCAATGGCGTGGTGATCGACCCCGAGGCGCTGCTGGCCGAGATCGCCAGGGTGCGGGCGCAGGGGCTGGTGGTGACGCCGGATACGCTGCGGATCGCCGACAACGCGGTGCTGATCCTGCCGGTGCACGGCGCGATCGACCGGGCGCTGGAGGCGGCGCGCGGTGCGCACAAGATCGGCACCACCGGGCGCGGCATCGGCCCGGCCTATGAGGACAAGGTGGCGCGCCGGGCCATTCGCGTGTGCGACCTGGCCGAGCCGGAGACGCTGTCGCGCAAACTCGACGAGCTGTTGCTGCACCACAACACGCTTCTGCAGGGCCTTGGCGCGGAGACCTTCGAGAAGCAGGCGATGCTCGACCGGCTGCTGGAGTTGGCGCCGCAAATTTTGCCCTATGCCGAGGCGGTGTGGGAGCGGCTGGATGACCTCCGGCGCGCCGGCAAGCGCATTCTGTTCGAGGGCGCACAGGCGGTGATGCTGGATGTCGATCACGGCACCTACCCTTATGTCACCAGCAGCAACACGGTGGCGGCGACCGCGGCGAGCGGGTCCGGGATCGGCCCGTCGGCGGTGGGCTTCGTGCTGGGCATCGCCAAGGCCTACACCACGCGGGTCGGCTCGGGGCCGTTTCCGACCGAACTGACCGACGAGGTGGGAAAACTGCTGGGCGAGCGGGGGCATGAATTCGGCACCGTCACCGGCCGGCCGCGGCGCTGCGGCTGGTTCGACGCCGTGCTGGTGCGCCAGGCGGTGAAGGTGGGCGGCGTGCAGGGGCTGGTGCTGACCAAGCTGGACGTGCTCGATGGGCTGGCGGAGCTGAAGGTGTGCATCGGCTACCGCATCGACGGCGAGCTGGTGCGCCGATTGCCGGCGGCGATGGGCGCGCAGGCGCGGGCCGAGCCGGTCTACGAGGTGATGGAAGGCTGGACAGGATCCAGCCGCGGCGCGCGCAGTTGGGCGCAACTGCCGGCACAGGCGGTGAAATACGTCCGCCGCATCGAGGAATTGGTGGAGGCGCCGGTGACGCTGCTGTCGACCAGCCCGGAGCGCGACGACACCATCATGATGCGCGATCCGTTCGAAGGTTGAAGGTGTTCGGATAGGGTTAACTATTGTCGCATAGGGTTCGGTCGGTTTTGCCCCCGATCGGACCAGAATGGCCCCCGCCCCGCCCGAGCCCAACCTGCCCGATCGTGGCCGGCTGATTGCCGGACAATATGCCGTCGACCTCGCCCGGCCGATGCCCGGCTGGGGCGCCGGGCTCGACTGTTTCACCGCGACCGACGTGAAAAGCGGGCGGGCCGACCACATGGCGCTGCTGGTGCGGCGCGACGCGCCACTGCGGGCGCAGGCCGTGAACTCGCTGTCGGCAATGCCGATCGAGGGCATCCTGACGCCGCTGGCGCACGGGCCCGCGATGGGTCCGGGCGGCGTGACGGGCTGGTTCGTGATCACCCACGCCCCGCCGGGCGCCCCGGTTTGGGGGCCGCACGCCGCGGCGGCCGCGCCGTGGCACGAGCAGGAATTGCTGAACGACGTGCTGCGCCCGGTTGCCCATGCGCTGGAGCGGCTGCAGGCGCGGCATGTGACGCATCGTGGTGTGCGGCCGGCGAATCTTTTCCGCGCCCGCATCGGCGAGCCGGTGACGCTGGGCTGCGCCTGGGCGGCGCCGGCGGCCAGCCTGCAACCGGCGATCTTCGAGCCGCCCTATGCCGCCATGTGCCTGCCCGGCGGGCGTGGCGAGGGCAGCATCGGCGACGACGTCTATGCGCTGGGGGTCACCCTGCTGGTGCTGGCGACCGGGCGGATGCCGCTGGCCGGAATGGCCGACGCCGACATCATTCGTCGCAAGCTGGAGGTCGGCAGCTTCGCCGCCCTGGCTGGCGACGAGCGGCTGAGCCCGGCAATCGGCGACCTGATCCGCGGCATGCTGGCCGAGGACCCCGACCACCGCCCGCCGCCGGTGCTGCTGGCCGACCCCGCGGCGGCGCGCGCGCGCCGGGTGGCCGCGCGCCCCCCGCCACGCGCCCAGCGGCCGTTGCAGGTGGGGGCGGTCGCGGTGACCAACCTGCGCGGCCTGGCGCTGGCAATCGCGGCCGTGCCGCAGGAGGGGGTTCGGCAGCTGCGCGGTGGCGCGGTCGACCAGTGGCTGCGTCGTGGCCTGGGCGATTCGACCACGGCGACGCATCTGGAGGAACTGGTGCGCAAGCGCACCACCGACGTGGCGGGCGATGACGCGACGGCCGATGGGTTGCTGGCCACCCAGGCGATTGCCCTGCTCGACCCACTGGCGCCGGTGTGCTGGGGCGGCATGGCGCTGTTTCCCGATGGGCTGGGCGGCGCGCTGGCGGGCCTTGCGGGCACCGAGGGCGAGCGGGTGCTAGGCGAAATGGTGGCCGCCGAGGGCGTGGCCGCCTGGGCCCGCATGCGCCCCGAGCGCTGCGACCCCGTGCTGGTGCGCGCCGAGGCGCACCAGCAGCGGCAATTGCTGCGCACCCGTGGCTGCGGCGGCGGCACGGCGCGGCTGCGCTATGGGCTGAACCCGGTGCTGGCCTGCCGCAGCCCGCTGCTCGACGCGGCTCTGGTGGTGCGGCTGGCCGATCTTTTGCCGGCGCTGGAGGATGCGGCGGCGATCGAGGCGCTGCGCGAGGGGCTGCCGATCGATGCCGAGATCGGCGCCTTTCTGGCCGCGCGCAGCGAAACGCCGCTGGCCGGCGAGCTGGCGCGCATGGGCGATGTGCCGACGCGCGGCGAGGCGGCGCTGATCGCGTTGCGCCTGTTGGTGTGGTTGCAGGAGCGCCAGCGCATCCCGGCGCTGCGCAACCTCGCGGCCTGGCTGGGGGCGCCGCTCGCACCCTTGCTGGAGGCTTGGAACAACCGCCCGCAGCGCGCCCGCCTGGCCGAGGCGCTGGCGGCGCATGTGCGGGCCGGTGCGCTGCCGCGGATGCTGGACCTGCTGGACGACCAGGTGGCGCGAGAACGCGATGGCAGCCAGGCCGCCGACGCGGTGCGGCTGGTGGCACGCATCGACGACGAACTGGCGCAGTTGGCGCAGGCCGCGCCGGCGCGGGCGGCAATGGCCGATTCGGTGGGGCACGAACTGGTGCTGGGTGCCGGCATGACGGCGTTGACGCTCAGCCTGATCGCCACGTTGGTGATGTAATGGCGGGGGACGATGTGATGGCGCTTCGGGCTGTGGTGAAGTGATGGCGCGCCGGGCAGCGCGGGCGGCGCCGGGTGGACGGTCGTGGTTCTGGGCCCAGGGCGTTGGCTGTGGCCTGCTGGTGGCCACCGCGGCGCCGCTGGCGCTGGTGCTGGCCGTGCTGTTTGCGCCAGCGCTGCTGGCCACGTTGGTGGCGCCACCCGGCACGGCGCGACGGCCGGGCGGGATCTTGCTGGTCTATGGGTTGGCCGCCGCGCTGCCCTGGCTGGCGATGCTGTGGGCCGGCGCGCAGAGTTGGACCGCCAGCCTCGACCTGTTGGCCGGCGCGCGCTTGCCGGGTGCCTGTTGGGGCGCGCAGGCGGCGGCGTGGCTGTTCGGCGAGATTGCCCCGGTCGGCGCCCGGCAGGTGCTGGAGGTACGGGTGCGCGCACGCAGCGCCCGGCTGCGCGACGCGCGCAGCCGGTTGCAGGCGGAGTGGGGACTGGGGGAGGTGGAGTAGCGCCGGCTCAGGCGTTTGCTATGGCGCCTGCGATACTGCTGGTGCGGGCGCCGGTGTGGATGCTGGCGCGGGCCGCTGCCTCCCGCCGCTGTTCGGCCACCTCGTTGTGCATTGCCTTCTGCAACTTCTCAAACGCACGCACCTCGATCTGGCGCACCCGCTCGCGCGAGATGGCGTAGTGCTGCGACAGGTCTTCCAGCGTGGTCGGATTGTCCTTCAGCCGGCGCTCGATGAGGATGTGGCGCTCGCGTTCGTTGAGCGTCTTGAGCGCGTTGGCCAGCAGGGCCTTGCGCCCGGTCAGTTCCTCGTGTTCGGCGATCGTCTCCTCCTGGCTCTCGCTGTCATCGACCAGCCAGTCTTGCCACTCGCCCTCGCTGTCGGCGCGGACCGGGGCATTGAGGCTGCTGTCGGATGCGGAGAGGCGGCGGTTCATGTTCACCACGTCCTGCTCCGGCACGGCGAGCGCGTGGGCGATCTTGGCGACCTGTTCGGGTTGCAGGTCGCCGTCGTCGATCGCCTGCATCTGGCCCTTGAGGCGGCGCAGGTTGAAGAACAACTTCTTCTGGGCCGCCGTGGTGCCCATTTTCACCAGCGACCATGAGTGCAGGATGTATTCCTGGATCGCGGCGCGGATCCACCACATGGCATAGGTGGCCAGGCGGAAGCCGCGGTCGGGATCGAAGCGGCGCACGGCCTGCATCATGCCGACATTGCCCTCGCTGATCAGCTCGCCGACCGGCAGACCATAGCCGCGATAGCCCATCGCGATCTTGGCAACCAGGCGCAGGTGAGAGGTGACGAGCTTGTGCGCCGCCTCCATGTCCTCGGTGTCGCGCCAGCGCTTGGACAGCGCCAGTTCCTCCTCGGCGGTCAGCATCGGGAACTTGCGGATCTCTTGCAGATACCGCGTGAGGTTTCCTTCGGGGGCGACGTTGATGACAGCAGCAACCATTTCAGGCTCCTTCCATCGGCACGGCAGCGCGGCATCGCGGGGCGATGCTGGCAGGCACGTGCGGTGTTATGTCCGACGCGGGTGGCGGCGGCGTGGATGCATCAGGCGTGACCGTCAGGGATTGGTTGCCCCAGCCGGGCACAACGCCTCCGTGACAGTGCCGGTCCCTGGTGGGGGCGCCCGGCGCGGGCCGACCTGGCCACAATGCGCGAATCAGCTTTGGTCCGTCCGTGGGTGATTTCATACCGTCGGACACTGGCAGGGTCAAGATACCGGACCAATGAAGTCAGGATTAACTCGGCGCAATGTGGAGCAGGTCGAGCAGCGCCTGCATGTCGGGCGGTGGTGGGGTGGTGAAGGACAGCGCCATGCCAGTGCGGGGGTGGCGGAAGCCCAGCCGGGCGGCGTGCAGCGCCTGGCGCGGGAAATCGAGCAGCACGGCACGGGTGGCGGGGTCGAGCAGCCTGGCCATGGCGGGCACGCGGCGCAGATAGACCGGGTCGCCGACGATCGGGTGGCCAGTGCTGGCCAGATGCACCCGGATCTGGTGAGTGCGCCCGGTGTCCAACCGGCATTCCAGCAGGCTGACCGCCGTTTGGTGGTGGGCGAGCGTGCGGTAGCGAGTGAGGGCCGCCTTGCCGCGCGCGCTGTTGGGCTGAACGGCCATGCGCTTGCGGTCGCGTGGGTCGCGGGCGATGGCGCCCTCGATCGTGCCGGCGGCGGGGTTGGGCAGGCCCCAGCACAATGCGAGGTAGAAGCGGTCGAGGTCGCGCGCGGCAAAGGCCTGGGTCAGTGCGGCACTGGCCAGTTCGGTCTTGGCCACCACCATGACGCCAGAGGTGTCCTTGTCGAGCCGGTGCACGATGCCGGGCCGGCGTTCGCCGCCGATGCCGGTCAGGCTGTCGCCGCAATGGGCCAACAGGGCGTTGACCAGTGTGCCGTCCTGGTTGCCCGGCGCGGGGTGGACCACCAGGCCGGCGGGCTTGTCGAGCACCAGCACATCGCGGTCTTCGAACAGGATGGGAAACGGGATGTTCTGT
>JBBQOT010000165.1:0-6550 GCA_038331165.1 Acetobacterales bacterium | reverse complement strand
CCACCGATCAGGCCAGCAGCCAGGACAATGAGCGTGACGGCGGCGAGTGCGCCCAGGGCAAAGAAGGCCGCGCCACCTACAAGGACCAGCGAAGACGAATAACTTGCCGATGCCAAAAGGGATGACGTAATGCCAGGCGTGTGAACGGCCCGCCACGTGCCGGCGGCACACGCCCATACCGCCAGCGCGGCGGTCAGCGCACACCCGATATAATACCCCGCCGCGAGGACACGGCCGGCGTCGCGATACCACGGCAGCGGCGGCGGCGGTACCAAGGCCATGACTATGCCTTCCAATAAAGCAATATTACAGTGAATGTAACGATTACACGCCCACCCGCACCCGTCAATTTCTTTCTTGCGCAGGCAAGAGGCCTTGCTCCCAGGTTTGAGCACCAGTGTTTGGGCGGCTAGATCTGGCCGGATGCCTGGCGAGCGGCATAAACTGGGCGAAACGCCGATCACGGAGCCGAGCCATGAAAATCTTCTTTGCCAACCTGGCGACCGAGACCAATACGTTTTCGCCCATTCCCACTGGCCATGCCGGGTTTCATGCGGTGGGGTATCACCGGCGCGACGCCAGCCTGCATCCGGGCATGCACGGCAACATCGCCCAGATCGAGTGGCGCCGGCTGTGCGTGCGTGACGGGCATGAGATTGTCGAGAGCATCTGTGCGTTCGCCCAACCGGCGGGGACGACGCTGCGGCATGTCTATGAGGGGTTGCGCGACGACCTGCTGGCGGACCTCAAGGCGGCGATGCCGGTGGATGTGGTGCTGATGAAGATGCACGGCGCCATGGTCGCCTATGGCTACGACGACTGCGAGGGTGACACCTGCGCGCGCATCCGCGCGGTTGTTGGGCCGGATGCGGTGATCGGGCTGGAACTCGACCTGCACTGCCACCTGAGCGAGACGATGCGGCGGGCCTGTGATGCCATCATCACCTACAAGGAATACCCGCATGTCGATGTGGGGCTGCGGGCGGAGGAACTCTACACTCTGTGCGTGGCGGCCAAGCAGGGGCGGGTGAAGCCGGCGATGGCCTATTACGACTGCCGCATGATCAGCATGTGGCGCACACCGGTTGAGCCGATGAAGAGCTTCGTGGCCAAGATGCAGGCGCTGGAGGGGCATGATGGCGTGTTGTCGGTGTCGTTCGGCCATGGCTTCCCGTGGGGCGACGTGGCCGAGGTGGGGGCGAAGATGATCGTCATCACCGACAACGACATGGCCAAGGCACAGGCGCTGGCGCAGCAACTGGGCGAGGAAATCTTTGCCATCCGCAACGAGACCAACCCGACGCACGACACCATCGACGAGGCGATCGACCGTGCCCTGGCCACGCCGGCCGGTAAACCAATCGTGTTTGCCGACGTGGCAGACAATGCTGGCGGCGGGGCGCCGAGCGACAACACCGAAATCCTCGCCCGCATGGTGGCGCGCGGGGTGGGCAATGCCGCCATCGGCTGTTTCTGGGATCCGATCGCCGTCAGCTTCTGCCAGGAGGCGGGCATCGGCGCCAGCTTCGACCTGCGCATCGGCGGCAAGTGCGGTGTGGCGTCGGGCGATCCGGTGGATCTGCGGGTGACGGTGATGGGGCTGTCCGACCACCACACCCAAGGCGGGCTGTCGGGCGGACGGGCCGAGCTGGGGGCGGCGGCGTGGGTGCGTGCTGCCGTGGAAGGCGGGGGTGGTATCGACATCATCCTGAACAGCAATCGCAGCCAGGTGTTCCACCAGGACGCCTTCACCGGGCTGGGCTGCACGCTGGCCGACAAGCGGCTGGTGGTGGTCAAGAGCACGCAGCATTTCTATGCCGGCTTTGCGCCGCTGGCCGCCGAGGTGCGCTATGTCGCCACACGGCACGGCGCGATTGGGCCAGACTTCGCCGCTATCGCCTTCACCAAGCGCACCCTGCCGTTCTGGCCGCGCGTTGCCGATCCGTTTGCGACCAATAGTTGAGCGCGCCTTTTCACGCCCGCTCACGCATTACTCCCGCCGGCTCACGCGCTTCTCACCCCTGTCACGTCGCGTTCTGTTGCAGGATGGCAGCGGAGTCGCAGGGCAGGAGGCTGAGGATGAGCGATACGATAACGGAATGGCAGAGCCCGTCGCGGCGGGCAAGCGCGCCGATGCTGGCCGAGATGGCGCAACCGCTGCTGCTGGTGGCCGAGGAGGCGGCGGTGCTGACGCCGATGGTCGCCGATCTGTGCGCCTTTCTGCGGGTGCGCGCCGAGCACGTGGCGCCATCTGCCCTTGGCGCGGCACTGCACCATGAGGCGCCGGTGGGTGTGCTGTGCCACGCGCCGCAGACCAACCGCGCCATCGCCCAGGTGCTGCGCGCTGTGATCGCCGCCGACCCGTCGCTGCCGGTGCTGGTGGTCACCGAACACGACGCCTCGCGCGAGGCGCGGCTGGCGGTGGCGCCGGAGATCATCCGCCTCGACCACCTGGTGTGGCTCGACGAACTGCCCGACCTGCGGCGGATGGTGGATTTCCTGTTCCTGGCCGAGCGGCGGGGGGGCCGCGGCGGGTTGATTCCGGTGTGATGATTGACCGGTGAAAATAGGCAAGGCCAGGGCTTCGCCCCATTGGTGCTATGATAAGGGAGGCTGGGCTCTGCCCAGACCCGCCAGGTCCCGAGCGCGCCTTCGCACGACGGGCCAAGCCCCTGGACCTTGTTTTTTCAGAAAAACTAAAAGTTCCAATGGGTTGATAATTTAGTAACGTCAAGAGTGCTCTTGGCTGCGCCAGCAACCCCAGATCGTTGTGCGGCTTCGATTGATGGCAGCGGGCACAGCCACTAAAGTTCATGGGATCAAAGGGTCTCTGACCCATTGCGGGTCCCGTGGCGCTGCTTCGCGCCGCGACGGCAGAGCCCTCGCCTTCCCTATCTTCGTGCCTATGGGGCGAAGCCCTGGCCTTGGCTTGCACGATACGTCAATCACCAGACCGCTCGGTGTATTGCGTTATCCCGCCGCGAATGGACACTCGCCGCGGCGGCGTTTGCGGGCGGCCACGGCGTACTGGCCGGTGGCGCGGTCGCCGCGCAGTGCCGGGCCGGCGACGCTGGCCTCGTAGGCGTCCCAGTCGGCGGGGGTGAAATCATCGAGCCCCGGCACGGTCGCCATCGCTGCCAGCGTCGCCTCGGCATAGGCGGCGCGCGGCAACGGCTGCACCTGCAGCAGCGGCAGATCGGCGCGCAGGCGCACCGGGGTATCGGTGCGGGTGAGGCGAATGTTGGTGAACAGCGGGCCGAACCAGCGGTCGGCCTCGACGATCCCCTCATAGGCGACGTATCCGGCGGCCGGCGGCAGGTTGGCGGGCGCGCGCACCAGCAGGCTCCAGCCTGGCGCGGTGCGGGCGAACAGCCCGGTCCAGATCTGCACCACGCCGGGCTCGGCCAGCGCGGTCAGGAACGGCGGCGATGTGCCACGCAGATGCGCCGGCGCAACCTCGTCGAAGCGGGCGCGCAGATGCGGGAACTGTGCCGCCTCCAGCGGCAGCCAGGATTCCTGGCCGGCATAGGTCCAGTATACCTCCGCACCGTCCCACAACAGGCTGAGGGCCATCGGCGGATAGACCCACCAGCCGAAGCCGCTCGCCTGCACAACGGCGTCGCAGTATTGCGCGGCGCGGGCCGGCAGCGTGCCGCCGCCTGCCCGGTCGGCGCGGACCGGCAACGGGGCCTGTTCGATGACGCGGTGGAATCGGACCACCTCGGGGGGTGTTACGAGTTGCATGCGTTCTTCCTTCGGAAATACCAGGTCAAGGCCAGGGGCGCCTGCCCCTGGACCCCGCCAGGGGGCTGGGCCCCCGAGTCGATTCGGGGGCCGAGTCTCCTGGGCCCTCAGGCATGAGGGGCTAGCGCTTGATCGGCCGGCCGACCGCGGCGCCGATGCGGATCAGGCCGGGATCGGCCACCGCGTCGGGCACCGTCACCGGCGGCAGCTTGCGGCTGGCGGTCGGCTGGGGGATGTCATTGTTCATCGTCATTGCTCCTGTTGTTCGTTGCCCTGCCCCGCCCGCGCCGCGCCCATGGCAAAACGCCGGACCTCCAGAAAAGGAGGTCCGGCGCGGCCGGGCACGGCGGAACAGGGATGCCGGCGGGCACACCTCGCCCGTCGACATCGACAGCATGGACCGATATATGTCCTACCGTCAAGATATATTTTCCTAGTAAAAAGGAAATTTTGCCAGACATTTCCCTGCGCATCATTAACGATATTGCGCATCCCTGCGTCGGCTTGCTAGCGTGACGGTTGTGTGATCCGACAACGCCACTACCGCGAGGAATTTTCGCGATTCTGACCGTCGAGCAAGATGTCGCGGCCCCTGCCAAGACAAGCCAGAATCTGCTGCGGGTGGGCCTGATGGGGCCCGTTGCCGCCATCGGGGCAGATGGGTGCAGCGTATTGCCACGCGGGCGCAAGGCGCGCGCGCTGCTGGCGCTGCTCGCCCAGGCCAGCCCGGAGCCGCTGCGGCGCGCGCGCCTGACCGCCCTGTTATGGAGCGGCCGGGGCGAGGAACAGGGCCGCGCCTCGCTGCGCCAATGCCTGCACGAGTTGGCGACCGCTCTGGGCCCGGCCGCCGACCTGCTGGCGGCCGAGCGCCACGACATCGCGCTGCGCGGCGCCGGACTGACCGTCTGGCTCGACCCCCAGGGCCATCCGGCGCGGCTGATGGAGGACCTGGCCGGCATCGACCCGGCCCTGGACCGCCACCTGGGCGAACGGCGGCGCGATCGGCTGCGCGGCGCGACGGCGCGGGCCGAGGCAGTGCTGGCAGCGCGCACCCAGCCGGCCGAACGGCTGGCGGCGGCCGAGGCGCTGCTGGTGCTGGAGCCCACCCACGAGGGCGGCTGGCGCGCGGCAATGCAGGCCCATGCCGAGGCGGGATCGCCGTGCGAGGCGCAGGCCGCCTATGACCGTTGCGTGGCCACCCTGGCCGGGACGTTGGGCATGCCGCCTTCGGCCGAGACCCAGGCGCTGGCCGCTGCCCTGCGCCGCCACGAGATCGAACCCGACGCGGCACGCCAGGCGGTGGCCTGGCCCGCTGCCTGGGCCAGCGTGCGCCCGGCGCGCAACCGCCTGGGCGTGCGGGTGGGGGTGATGCCGCTGCGCGCCCTGTCGTCTGGCGGCGGCGACGATCTGGGCGGGCTGTCGCTGGGCCTGGCCGACGAGATCACCACCGCCTTGGCGCGCTTTCGCTGGCTGTTCCTGATCGCCAGCCCGAGTATCGCCGCGGTGGCCGGCGCTGCCCGCACCACCGAACCGAACCGCGGCGCCGGGCCGGGCTGGCGTGAACTGGACCTCGATTTCCTGCTCGACGGCACGATACAACAAGCGGGGGGCAGACACGGCCGGGTGCGCGTCAGCCTGCGCCTGCTCGACCTGCGCTCCGAAGCAAGCCCTGCGATGGGCGGCGCGCCGGCTGGCGAAGTGGTTTGGTCCGGCCGGTTCGAACGCGACGCCGACGACCTGCTGACCCTGCAGGACGAGATCGCCGCCGAGGCGGTGGCGCAGATCGATCCCGAGCTGATGCAGCACGAAAGCCGCCGTGCTGGGCTGCGGCCGGCCAGTTCGGCCACCGCTTATGACCTGGTGCTGCGCGCCATTCCGGCGCTGTACCAGCTGGAGGAGGCCGAGTTTCTGGCCGCCGGGCGGGCGTTGGAACGGGCGGTGGCACTCGATCCCGCCTACGCCGCCGCGCATGCCTGGCTGGCCTATTGGCACATTTTCCTGGTCGGCCAGGGCTGGACCGCATCGGCCGACCCGCCGCTGACGCGCGATGCCGCCATGGCGCGGGCCGGCGCGCTGGCCGAGCGGGCGGTTCGGCTGGACCCGGCGGACGCGCGGGCGCTGACCGTCGCCGGGCATGTGCGCGCCTTCCTGCATCGCGATACCGCGGGGGCGATGGCGCTGCACGCCCGTGCGCTGGCGCTGAATCCCAACCTGCCGCTGGCCTGGGCGTTCAGCGGCCTGGCGCTGTGCTACCGGGGCGACCACGCGGCGGCGGTGGCGCGCATCGAACAGGCGCGGCGGCTGTCGCCGTTCGACCCCAATGCCTTCTATTACGACACCTCGCTGATGGTGCCGCATCTTGTGCTGGGCCACTTCGCCCAGGTGGTGGAATTGGGGCGGCGCGTGGCGGCGCTGAACCCCTCGTTGTCATCGACCTTCAAGGTGCTGCTGTCGGCCCTCGGCCATCTCGGCGCGGCCGACGAAGCAGCACAGGTGCGCGCACGGCTGTACCGGCTGGAGCCGGGCTACTCGCTGACCCAGGCGGCGGCGCATACGACCTTTCTGCGGCCGGAGGACAACACGCTGTTCCTGGAGGGTCTGCGGCTGGCCGGACTGCCGCGCTCATGATTGAC
Organism: Acetobacterales bacterium; assembly: GCA_038331165.1. Taxonomy (GTDB): domain Bacteria; phylum Pseudomonadota; class Alphaproteobacteria; order Acetobacterales; family Acetobacteraceae; genus CAMDGX01. The sequence continues at coordinate 173 of JBBQOT010000165.1, read as the reverse complement.
CCCTGGAAGAAGGCAAGGCCAGGGCTCTGCCGCATAGGCGCTAAGGGCCTGAGGTGAGATAAGTAAGGCCAGGGCTCTGCCCTGGACCCGCCAGAGGCAGCGCCTCTGGACTCCATTTGTTTAAGTGTTGTTTGGGGAAGGGGGCCATCACGGTGGTTGAAACATCCCGATGG
>JBBQOT010000164.1:0-6564 GCA_038331165.1 Acetobacterales bacterium | reverse complement strand
ACAGATCCTTGATGGCCAGCGGGATGCCGGTGAGCGGGGCGTGGCGGCCGGCGGCGAGGGCGGCGTCGGCCGCCTTCGCCTGGGCGCGGGCGGCCTCGGCGGTGACGGTGACATAGGCGGTGAGCCGAGGGTTCAGCGCCTCGATCGCCGAGAAATCGCGCGCGCGCAGGCCGTCGCGGGCCTGGGCCAGGGTCAGGTCGGTCAGCATCACTCCACCACCTTCGGCACGGCGAAATAGTCGCCGTCGCGATCCGGCGCATTGGCCAGCACCGCCTCGGCCGAGCCGCCATCGCGCACCACGTCGGCGCGCAGGCGCAACGCCATCTGGGTGCCGCCGGTCAGCGGCTCCACCCCGTCGGTATTCACCTCGTCGAGTTGCTCGATCCAGCCGAGGATGGAATTGAGGTCCGTCCGCAACGCCTCCATTTGGCTCTCATCCACGCGGATGCGGGCCAGCTTGGCGATACGGCGAACCGTCGCGGGGTCGAGCGACATTCGTTTTCCTTGGCACTTGCGAGGGGGCGGACCATAAACGCCGCCATGCCCCTGTTCAACATGACCGACCTGCGCGCGCAATTGCTATCCGGCCAACGCCTGCTGGGCATCGACCCGGGGTCGAAGTCGATCGGCCTTGCGCTATCCGACGTCAGCCTGATGCTGGCCACCCCGCACAGCACGCTGCGGCGCGACAAACTGCGCGAGAACGCCGGCTCGATCGGCCGCATCGCCGAAAAGGAGGGCGTCGGCGGGCTGGTGATCGGCCTGCCACTGTCGATGGACGGCAGCGTGGGGCCCGCCGCGCAGGCGGCACGCGACTGGGCGCACGCGCTGTCGGGCGAAACCGGCCTGCCGGTGGCGCTGTGGGACGAGCGCATGTCGTCCAGCGCGGTGAACCGCTTCCTGATCCAGGAAGCCGACATGACCCGCAAGCGCCGCGCCGAGGTGGTGGACCGCATGGCCGCCGCGTACATGCTGCAAGCAGCCCTTGACGCCAGCCGGGTCGCGCCAGCACCATCCGCCAACGAAACGTAAAGGAGACTGCCCATGGTTTCGATCACCGAAACTGCCCAGGCCTTTTTCGACGCCTGCGAAACCGGCAAGGGCTGGGACGGCTGCCAGCAGTATTGCACCGCCGACGCCAGCTTCGCGGCCCAGGCCGAGCCGCTGGCCGACATCAAGACGCTGTCCGCCTATTGCGACTGGATGAAGGGCCTGCTGGTCATCATGCCAGACGGGCGTTACGAGGTGAAATCCTTCGCCACCGACGCCGCGCGCAACAACGTCTCGGCCTATGGCGTGTTCAAGGGCACCCATACCGGCGCCGGCGGCCCGCCGCCCACGGGCAAGAGCACGACCACCGACTACGTCTATGTCATGCAGTTCAGCGGCGGCAAAGTCAGCAGCATGACCAAGATCTGGAACGCCCCCTACGCGATGAAGGAACTCGGCTGGGCCTGAACGAAGCAAGGCCAGGGCGCTGCCCTGGACCTGCTGGGGGCCGAGCCCCCAGACCCTCGGTCATTTCAGATGGATGAGAGTCCAGGGGGCTCGGCCCCCTGGTCTTGGCTTAGCCTAGCTCGCGCAGCCGGGCGAAATGGGCTTGCGTCGCCGCGTCCTCGGCATTGCGGAACACTCCTTTTCGGCGGCCCCAGCAACAGCGCAACCAGCCCCGCCGAGGTGAAGCCGGCCACCATCAGCCCGGTCGCGGTGCTCGACTGCAACACTGCCGTCACCCCCAGCCCGGCGGCGAAACCCGCCAGCCGCCCGCGCAGCGCGCCGCTCAGCAGCCGCCGCAAATCAGGCCCGAACGCCCGCTGCACCCCGGTCTGCACCATGCGCACGCTCCACAGCAGCAAAGCCACTGTGCCGGCCAGGTCGATCCAGGTCAGCGGAAAGCCCATCGCAATTCCCTTCCGGGCCTGTATCATGCCGAAGTGCCGCCTTGGCGCCAACGCAACCTTGCGGGATCAACCCCATGAACCTCCGCCCGTTTCGCATCGCCGTGCCTGATGCCGATATCCTCGACCTGCACGCCCGGCTCGACCGGACCCGCTGGCCCGACGAGATCAACGACGCCGCGTGGGGCTGGGGCACCTCTCTGCCCTGGCTGCGCGACCTCGTGGCCTACTGGCGCACCGGTTTTGACTGGCGTGCGCAGGAGGCACGGCTGAACGCCCTGCCGCAATTCATGGCCACCATCGAAGGCCACGACATCCATTTCGTGCATCTCCGCGGCACGGGGAAAAACCCGATGCCGCTGGTGCTGACCCATGGCTGGCCCGGCAGCTTTGTCGAGTTCGAGGCAATCGCCCCGCTGCTGACCGACCCCGCGGCCCATGGCGGCGATGCGGCCGATGCGTTCGACCTGGTGATCCCCTCGCTGCCCGGCTACGGATTTTCCGGCCGGCCGACCGCCCCGGGCACGGGCCCGGCGGCGATCGGCCGGCTATGGGCCAAGCTGATGGCCGGCCTGGGCTACACGCGCTACGGCGCCCAGGGCGGCGACTGGGGGGCGGCCGTCACCACCGCGCTGGCGCAGGCCGCACCCGACAATGTCGCCGGCATCCACCAGAACTTCATCATCCGGCTGATGCAGCCACCAGCCGATCCGGCGGCGATGAACGCGATCGACCACGCCTATCTCGGCGAGGTCGCGCACTGGGTGGCCAACGAGGGCGCCTACGCACTGATCCAGGGCACACGGCCACAAACCCTGGGCTACGGGCTCACAGATTCACCGGTCGGGCTGGCCGGCTGGATCAGCGAAAAATTCCGCGCCTGGAGCGATTGCGGCGGCGATCCCTATACCTGCTTCACCCGCGACCAACTGCTGACAAATATCTCGATCTACTGGTTCACCGGCAACATCACCTCCAGCCTGCGCATCTACAAGGAACGCACCCTGGCCGCGCCGCAACTGGCCCCCGGCGCGCGCATCACGGTGCCGTTCGGCCATGCCCGCTTCCCGCGTGAGATCATGCGCCCGCCGCGCGACTGGGCCGCACGGATCTACGACGTGCGGCACTGGACCGAAATGCCGCGCGGCGGGCATTTCGCCGCCATGGAACAGCCGGCGCTGCTGGCCCAAGACATCCAAAAATTCTTCCGATTGGTGCGGTCGGGGGAAACCGATGTAAGGAAAAGTTAAGGCCAGGGCTTTGCCCTGGACCCACCAAAGGCCGAGGGCCTTTGGAAACCCATTTGCTTTCAAAAAAGTAAGGTCCAGGGGCTTGGCCCGTCGCGCGAAGGCGCGCTCGGGACCTGGTGGGTCCAGGGCAAAGCCCTGGCCTTGGTCAATAGTACCCGACGCTCGGGGAGGGAGCTGCGTTGCCCCCTCCCTTGCTCGGACTATTTGATGCGGCCCATGGCCCGCAGCCGGTCGGCCAGGCGGCGCGACGACATGCCGTGCTCGATCGGGCTCGACACGTCCATGATTTTCGCCAGCGAGTCGGCGAACATATCCACCGTCACCGGCTCGGCCGGGTCGAAATACACGCCTTCGCTTTCGATGTATTTCACGCGGCGGAAATGCCCGGCATTGGCGCCGATGATCTCGCCCGAGAAGTCGCACTGTTCGGAGCACATATAGGCCACGGCCGGCGACACCAGTTCGGGCTTCATCCATTCCGCGACTTCGGCTGGGATCAGGCTTTCGGTCATGCGGGTGCGCGCCGACGGCGAAATGGCGTTCAGCTTGATGTTGTAGTTCTGCCCCTCGTGGCGCATCACGTTGATGAAGCCGTTCACCGCCATTTTGGCAGCGCCATAGTTGGCCTGGCCGAAATTGCCGACGGTGCCGGAGCCGGAGGTGGTGACCACGACGCGGCCATAGCGCTGACTGCGCATGATCTGCCAGGCCGCCTTGGTGCAGTAGACGGTGCCCATCAGGTGCACCTGCATGACGAACTCGAAGTCTTCCATATCCATGTTGTTGAACGACTTGTCGCGCAGGACGCCGGCGTTGGCGACCAGGATATCGACTCGGCCCCAGGTATCCATCGCGGTCTTGACGATGTTCTGCCCGCCGGCCCAGGTGGCCACCGAGTCATAGTTCGCCACCGCCTCGCCGCCAGCCGCCTTGATGTCGGCCACTACGCGGTCGGCCGCTGCCGCCGCGGTGCCGCGGCCGTCGACCGCGCCGCCGGGATCGTTCACCACCACCTTGGCACCGCGGCTGGCCAGGAGCTTGGCGTGTTGCTCGCCCAGTCCGGCGCCCGCGCCGGTGACGATCGCCACGCGGTTATCGTATCGAATAGCCATTGGCCGTTCCTCCATCGTTGTTTCGCTGGCCCGATGCTACCCTGCTCCGCCCGGGTCAGGAAGCCACCGCTGGCGGCATGGCCATCCTGCCGCGGCACGGCTGATGGCGCACGATCGCACAGCAACGGTATCGCGTCCCACATCATGGGACTCAATCCCGCCACAGTAGCAATCCATTAACGAGTTTCGACCAGGATGCCCGTGGCCGCGACGCTGCGGTCATCGCACGGAGGTGTTTCCATGCCCCCCAGCCTGGCCCAGCCCGACCAACTTGCCCGGCCCGACCAGGCCATTCCGCGCGGCTTCGGCCAGCCGCTCCCGCTGCGCGGCGACCGCTGGCCGATGCCGCGGGCCGCGGTGGCGATCATCGCGCTGTCGGTCTGCGGCTGGCTGCTGCTGGTCCACGGCGGCCGCGCCGTGCTCACCCTGGTGCAGTAACGCCCGATCCACACCGGCTCAGCGAACCGCGCTGTTCAAGTAGAACTCATCGCGCGGGAACAGATCGGTCAGCGGGGCTTTGCCGCGCGGCAGGTCTGGCGTCCAGCGCCGTGGCGGCTCGCGCATCATGGCCGCCCAGTCGCAACACCCTGGGCGCCCCAGCGTCAGCCGCGCCGCCACCTGCGCCTCCGCCTGGCGGACCAACAGCGCCTCGCGGTCGAACGCGATCGGCTCGGCCGAGCCCAGCATGATCGAAATCGGCTGCAGCATCACGACATGCGGGAACACCGCGACGAAGGTCTCCACCGTTCGCGGCGTCGGCGCCCATTGCACATACAGCCCCCCCCGGTGCCAGTCGTGCCCGCACCTGGGTGAGGAACTCCTCCGAATACAGCATGCCCGATTGCAACCCCTGTTGCAGGATCGCATCGGCCTCGATCACGTCGTAGCGCCGCGGATCATGTGTCACCAGGCGCCCGCTGCGGCCGGCCGCCTTCTCGCGTTGGGTCGGAACAGCAGGTCCCGCAGGGTGCCAACCTGGTCCTCGACCTGCCCCTTCTCCCAGTCCGAGGCCGGTGTCCATGCGACTGGCTCGATCAAATGATGTGAGCACATCTGCAGGAAGCGACGATCATGCCAACCCTCGGTAAAGGTGACACGCAGTCAAGCAAGTTTGGGCTTCGCGCCGAACCCCACCAGCTCCCGAGCGCGCCTTCGCGCGACGGGCCGAGCCCCTGGACGTTAAATATATGGTATTAAATGGGTTTCCAAAGGCCGTCGGCCTTTGGCGGGTCCAGGGCAGAGCCTTGGCCTTGCCTGCTGCGTAGGTCAATGATTAGGCGGATTAGTATTATACCATCGAGGACAGCTTCGAAACCGCCAAGAGCGAACTTGGTCTCGATCATAACGAAACCCGATCTTAGCATGGATGGCAGCGTCACACCGCGTTGGTCATGCTCGCCTTTGCCATGATGGCCGCTATCCGGTGCCGCGCCAATTCAGATGGTGCTGCGCCGGAAAAAACGCCGGACGACATGGCTGTCGAGAACGTCGCCCTCATTCGCTGGTCCGTCCAGGAGGTTCGTCGGATAGCCGCGCGTCTGGCAAGCTGCCGTATTTGGCCCGCCTACATTATCGCGTGGTCAAATCGGCGGAGGGCCCATCAGGCAGCTACAATGGACGCGCATATCAGAAAACCTGTGCAACTGTATTGCTAAGATATTTCTGGATATGGCTCGGGTTGGCAAGAGTCCTAACGGAGACGCAAGTATCATCTCCGTGCTCGATTGATCACTTTCCGAGTTTTCTGGCGCGCCTGCCGCCTGAGTTGGATATTGAGAGGCTCGCGCGCGACACCAAGGCGTTCCGGCGCCGGCATGGCGTGCGGTGTGGCACGGACCTGCTGCGGCTGGTGCTGGCGCGGGGTCCCGGCGGGCGGTCTCTGCAACGGGTCGTGGCCTGGGCGGGCGAATGCGGCATCGCCATGCTGAGCGACGAGGCACTGGTCCAGCGCTTGCACGGGGCGGGTGGGTTTTTGGAAGCGGTGAGCAATCAACTGCTGACGCGGGTGGAGGCGGCGGCGTGTTGGCATGGCCCTGACACATTCGTAGTCACGGCCCTGCCATGCCAAGAAGCACGCGGACGCGCAGGAGGTTTTCAAGAAAACTTCGCCGGCCCCGTAAGGGCCTGAGGCGGAATAAGCAAGGCGGGGGCTTCGCCCCTCGACCCCACCAAGTCCGGAGCGCGCCTTCGCGCGACGGCCGTCGCCCTTGGAACCCCTTACATGAGTGTTGTGTTGGGGGGGTGGGGCAGCGGGTGTTTGAAACCCCAGGCTATGCGCCCCGGCCACACAAACCCAAAAAAAAT
>JBBQOT010000163.1:0-6578 GCA_038331165.1 Acetobacterales bacterium | reverse complement strand
TAGCGCGGGCACGGTGGAATTCGAGGGACAGAATCTCCAATCGCTCACCGGCACGGCGATGCGGCGCCTGCGCCGGCATCTGCAGATCATCTTCCAGGACCCTTACGCCTCGCTCAATCCGCGCATGACGGTGGGCCAGATACTGGCCGGCCCGCTGCGCCTGCACGGCATCACCGACGCGCCGGCCCAACGGGTTGCCGAGCTGCTCGACCTCGTGGGCCTGCCCGCCGCCCATGCCACGCGCTTCCCGCATGAATTCTCCGGCGGCCAGCGCCAGCGCATCTCGATCGCCCGCGCGCTCGCGGTGGGGCCCGAGCTGATCGTGGCGGACGAGCCGGTGTCGGCGCTGGACGTGAACATCCAGGCCCAGATCATCAACCTGATGGTCGACCTCCAGGAACGCCTGGGCCTCACCTACCTTTTCATTGCCCACGACCTCGCCGTGGTGCGCCATGTCTGCGACCGCATCGTGGTGCTGTATCTCGGCCGGGTGATGGAAGTGGCCACCAGCGCCACCCTGTTCGCCCGCCCGCTCCACCCCTACACCCGCACGCTGATCGCCGCCGCCCCGGTGCCCGACCCGCGCATTGAGCGCACGCGCCGGCACGTGCCGATGAAGGGCGAACCGCCCAGTGCGGCCAACCCGCCCAGCGGCTGCCGCTTCCGCACCCGCTGCCCGATCGCCGAGGCGCGTTGCGCCGCCGAGGAACCGCCGTTAATCCAGGGCGAACAGGGCCAACTCGTGGCCTGCCACTTCCCCGGAAAGCTGTTGCCCACATGAACGATACCACATCAAAGCAAGGAGGGGGGGGCTGGTCTCGCCGCACGCTGGTCGCCCAGGCGCTCGGCCACATCGACGAGCCGACCCGTGCGGTGGTGCCGCCGATCCATATCGCCACCACCTTCATCCGCGACCCCGACAACCAGTACCGCACCGGCAACATCTATGGCCGCCCCGACAACGCCACCATCCGCGAGGCCGAAGCCATCATTGCCACGCTGGAAGGGGCGGAGGCCGCCATGGTGCTGGGCTCCGGCATGTCGGCCGCCACCGCCGTTTTCCTGGCGCTGAAACCCGGCGACCACATCGTCGCCTCCTCGGTGATGTACTGGGCGCTGCGCAACTGGCTGGTGAAAGACGCCACCGACTGGGGCCTGCGCGTTGACGTGGTCGACACCACCGACCTCGACGTCGTGCGCGCCGCCATCCGACCGGGCGACACCAAGCTGGTATGGCTGGAAACCCCCTCCAACCCGCTCTGGACCATCACCGATATCCGGGCGGTATCCGACATCGCCCATGCCGCCGGCGCCCGCGTGGCGGTGGATTCCACCGGCGCCACGCCCATCCTTACCCGCCCGCTGGAACTCGGCGCCGACATCGTCATGCACTCGGCCACCAAATACCTCAACGGCCATTCCGACGTCATCGCCGGCGCGCTCGCCACCGCCAAGGCGGACGAATTCTGGGCCCGCATCAAGCGCGTGCGCTCCACCCTCGGCCAGATCCTCGGCCCGTTCGAAGCCTTCCTGCTGATCCGCGGCATGCGCACGCTCGACCTGCGGGTGAAAGCGGCCTGCGCCTCGGCGATGGACCTGGCCACCCGCCTGTCCAACCACGCCGCCATCGCCCACGTGCTCTACCCCGGCCTGCCAATCCACCCCGGCCACGACCTGGCGCGCCGCCAGATGCAGGGCGGCTTTGGCGGCATGCTCTCCATTCGGCTGCGAGCGGGCGAAGCAGCGGCCATCGCAGCGGCTGCCAAGGTGAAGCTCTGGAAACGCGCCACCTCGCTCGGCGGCGTCGAAAGCCTCGTCGAACATCGCGCCAGCATCGAAGGGCAAGGATCGCCCTGCCCTACCGATCTGCTGCGGCTTTCGACCGGGATCGAGGATGTTGAAGACCTTTACAATGATCTTGCGCAAGCGTTGAAGTAAGACCAGGGCGCCGCCCTGGACCCGCCAGGGGCGTCGCCCCTGGACCCCTTCCATTTGTGAGGGTCCAGGGGGCTCGGCCCCCTGGCCTTGCCTTCCTTGGAGGAACCAATGCTCACCGTCACGCCACTCTCCGGCACCATCGGCGCCGAGATTTCCGGCATCGACCTGGCCGCCGCCAGCGACGCCGACATCGCCGCCATCCGCCGCATCTGGCTCGATCACAACGTGGTTTTCTTCCGCGACCAGACGCTACCCCCGGCGGCGTTCCAAACACTCGCCCGCCGCTTCGGCACCCCCATCGAATACCCCTTCGTCAAGGGCATCGACGGCTTCGCGGAAATCATCCCGGTGATGAAGCTCCCGCACGAGCGGGTCAATTTCGGCGGCATCTGGCACAGCGATACCAGCTACCTCGACACCCCGCCCATGGCCACCATGCTGGTCGCCCGCGAGGTTCCGGCCTATGGCGGCGACACGCTGTTCGCCAACATGTACCTCGCCTACGAGGCCCTGTCCGACGGCATGAAGATGCTGCTCGACAGCCTCAAATGCGTCGCCTCCTCCGCCAAGGCCGATGTCTCGCGCACCCGCGAAGACCGCATTCGCGACGGCGCGCGCAACGACGCCAAAACCCTCTACGAAGCCACCCACCCGGTTGTCCGCACCCACCCGGAAACCGGGCGAAAAGCGCTCTACGTCAACACCGCCCACGCGCTGCGCTTCGACAACATGACCGAAGCCGAAAGCGCGCCGCTATTGGGCTACCTGTTCGAACATTGCGTGCGCCCGGAATTCACCTGCCGCTTCCGCTGGACCGCCGGCGCTCTCGCCCTGTGGGACAACCGCTGCACCCTGCACAACCCGATCAACGACTATCACGGCCAATTGCGCTCGATGCACCGGATCACGCTCGCCGGCGACCGGCCCGCCTGACGGATCATAGCAATCAGCCTGTTGCTTGACCTATCAGATAAGGCAAGGCCAGGGCTTTGCCGTTGCGGCGCGAAGCCGCACCGCAGGGACCCACCAAAGGCCGACGGCCTTTGGAAACCCATTTATTATCATGTATTTAAGGTCCAGGGGCTTGGCCCCTGGTGGGGTTTGGGGCGAAGTCCCATCCTTTTTTCTGACTGTCAGTCGTTACGACGCCTGGTATCAATCATCAGTACCGCTCGGCACTATACGGCGCTGAGGTAAAGGTAGGCATTGCCCTCCACCACCCCCGTGCCGGTGGTCACCCGGCCGTTGGTCAGGTCGGCGGTAGAATAGCCGGCCAGCGTCAACGACATCGTCGGGTGGCCCGCCAGCGACGCATGCAGCGTCAGCCCGGTCGCCCCCGGAGCCCCCTGGTCGTCCTGCCACGCCAGCGTGGTGGCGGCATCCGTCAGGCCCCAAATCGTCACCGCATCACCGCTGGCGAACTGCGCCACGGTGCTCCAGACATCGTCCACCGCCGCCCGCGCATCCAGAAAAAACGTGTCGTGCCCGCCCGCCCCGGTCAGGAAATTCGAGCCGCCGCCACCGTCGAGCACATTGGTGCCGCCATGTGCCACGATCGCATCGGTGCCGTCGCCGGTGCGGATGAACCAGTTATCGGTGCCCGGCGCCACGTTGAGGTTTTCCGCGGTAATCCGCACCAGCTCGAACTCCACCAGCGCCACCGGGCCGGCATAACTGGTCGTTTCCACGTTGATCGCCTGATTGGTACGTGTGTCGATCACCGGGCACACTGCGGCAAGCGACACCTCGCCGAAGCCAACTGGCGGAAATCCCCCATGCAGGAAATCGAACGCCCCTGGCACGGACGGCCCGGTAAGCAACACGGTGCCGCTGGCCACGACGGTCGCATCCCCAGCGATCGTCGCCCCGTCGCCCAGGAAGATCGTGAGATCGCGCGCCGAAATCGTGCCGGCGACATCCAGCCTGCCCCCCGCGCCGACGGCGATGGTCACATCCCCGTCGGTCGTGACGCCCCGATATTTGATCGTATCTCCCGCGGCGCCGACGACGTTCGCGGGATCGAACGGCCGGTAGTGATAGACCACCTCCACCTGCGCGCCCCCGCTCGCCTGCATCTGCGCCAGAATATCGGCCTGGGTGCCCGAGACGAAACCGCTGCCAACCGACTCCAGCCCCAGCGTCACCGCGCCGCTCCCCACAAAGCGGCCAAAATCGCCGCCATCGCGCAGCGTCACCGGGTCGCCGGTGCCCGCCACTTGGGAACCGCGCAAAACATCAACCGTGCGCGTGCCCGCCGGCGCATCGCGAATCGTCAGCGTGTTACGCCCGGTCGCACTCAGCCCCGCGCTGGTCCAGCCCCCAACACCGGCGAAATCATCAACCCCATCCGCCGCCCCCAGCGCCGCGCTATAGCCCAGCTCGGCCCGCGCGCTCAGCGGCGTCGCCGTGCCGTCAGCCCAGGTCAGCGCCAGTGCCGCCGCCTGGTTCGCCTGCGCGGTGAATGCCCCGCTGTGGTTCTCCACCGCCACGCCGCCGGCGATATTGCCGACCAGCCGGATTTCCACCCGATCAAGCGTGCCCAGCGTCGGATCGAACTGCGCCACCGCGAACCCGTCGCGCCAGCCGGTGACGCGGTCGGCAAAAATGAACCGCTGCGGCGCAGTGGCAATCTCCACCGGCGGCAGAAATGCCAGGGAGGTAAAATCGCTGGCGAACGTGTCGATGCTTCCGAAAGTCCCCCCGCCACCGAGGTCGTCCACGGCGGTCCCGGCCGGCACATAACCGTACTCCACCGTCACCGCCGCATCCAGCGTCGCCGCCGTCTCCAGCCGCGCATTGGCCCCGCCCGCGGCCCGCAGCCACAGATTGCCCGTCAGCAAAAGCGGCACATCGCCCGTGCCGGTCAGCGCGTCCAGCGTTGCCGCGTCAAACCGCGTCTCCTGGTTCGTGAAGCCCGCCGCCAACCCGTCGAGCGAAATGCCCGAAGCGCCGGAAAAATCCGCCACGCCGTCGAACGCGCCCAGGGTCTGCGTCGCCAACGGCACCAAGCCATTGCTCGACGCCCCCACCACATCGGTGCCCGATGGCAGCTGCACCGACAGCCCCGCCGGCAGCGTAACCGCCACGGTGGTGCTGCGCGCCTCCAAATTCTCCATCGCCAGGCTACCGGTGACCACCCCATCGACCCGGAAACGCACACCAACCAGCGTGCCCACCAGCGCATCAAAGCGCGGCAACAGCAGCGTGATAGCACCGACGACATTCTGCGCACTCAAACGCAGCGCGGCGACGCTCAGCTCGGCCAATACGATGATCCCTGGGTAATTAACTGCACCATACCATAAAGCCGCGCCCACTCAGCGACGTGCAACAGCCCCGGCTCACGCCGCGCTGATATGCAGATAGGCGTTGCCCTCCACCACCCCGGTCCCAATGGTCAACCGGCCATTGGTCAGGTCCGCCGTCGTATAGCCCGCAAGGGTCAACGAGGCCGTCGGCCGGCCGGCGGTCACCGCATGCAGCGTCAGCCCTCTGGCACCCACCGCCCCTGCATCCTCCACCCAGCTCAACTGCACCCCCTCGCGCACCAAGCCCCACAGCGTGGCTTCGTCGCTCGCCTGCAAATTGGCGATCGTGCTCCACACAGCCGCCTCCGCCCCGCGCAGGTCGACGAAGAACACATCGCGGCCAAACCCGCCGGTCAGAAAGTTGGAACCGCCACCGCCATCGATCACGTTGGTGCCGCCGCGCGCGGCAATCGCGTCGGTCCCGGCGCCGGCGCGGATGAACCAGCTATCCGTATTGGCCGAGATCACCAAATTATCCGGCGTGACCGCGATGAACTGGTGCAGCAGATCGGCCACCGGCCCACGATAGGCCTGCGCCGCCACCACCGTATTGGTGCCAGCATCGGCCACCATCACCCCGGCCACCCCGGATTCCACCAGATAGGTGTAGGCCACCTCGACCACCGCCCCCGACAGCGCCGCGATCTCGGCCAGGAAGCGCGCCGGCCCGACGATCTCCCCCACCCCCTGGGAATCGAGCCCCAGGCTCACCGTGCCGCCGCCGCTGAACGCCGCGCGCGAAGCGGCATCGATCAACGTCACCGCATGGGCGCGGGTCATCGTCCAGCCCGCCTCGCCGATGCCGCCAGTGCCGGCGAAATCGTCCACCCCATCGGCCACGCCGAAGCGCAGCGTGCGCTCCACCCGCGCCTGGCTGCCCGCCAGCACCACCCCGTCGCGCACCAGCGTCGTCGCCGCGTCCTGCACCACTTCGGCGGTGCCGCCCTGCGCGCCGTGGTTCTCGATGGCAGCTTCAGCACGCACCACGCTCACCAGCCGCACCTGCACCGCCAGCAGCGTGCCCAGCGCCGGGTCGAAACGGCCAACCGCCAGCGCCTCCTGCCAGCCGGTGGGCCGCGGGGAAACACGGAACACCTGCGGCACGGTCGTCACAGTCACCAACGGTCCGAACAACCGGGTCTGGTCCTCGATGATCACGCCGCCGCCGCCGCCGCCGTCCACAATCCCGGCGGCGGGCGTGTAGTCATAGGCCAGCCGCACCACGCCACCCACCGCGGCCTCCGCCTGCACGCGCATATTGGCCGGCCCGGCAATGCGGTTGCGCGCAAAGTCGGTCACCGTCAGCGCCACACTCCCCGTGCCGACAAACGG
>JBBQOT010000162.1:0-6584 GCA_038331165.1 Acetobacterales bacterium | reverse complement strand
CACAGCAACGGCATCCAAGCCGGCATGACCGCGATCGGCGTCGGCCTTGCCAAGGCGCGGGCACTGGCCGGGTCGCAGGCCATCGTCGTCGTCGTGGTGGGGGATGGCACCTTCGGCGAGGGCCTGTTCTACGAGAGCATGAATCTCGCCGCGGCCTGGTCGGTGCCGGTGCTGTTCGTGGCCGAGGCCAACGCGATCGCCCAGACCACGCCGACGCGCGACACGGTACCGGGCGACATGGCGGCGCGCGGGGCGGCGTTCGGCCTGACGACCTGGCGCATCGGCGATGACGACCCGGCGCTGTGGGCCACCGCGGCGGAGGCGGTGCGCACGGTGCGCACGGGACGCCACCCGGGGCTGCTGGTGATCGACACCGGCCGGCTCGGCCCGCACAGCAAGGGCGACGATTTGCGGCCCGAGGCCGAGATGCAGGCGCTGCGCGCGCGCGACCCGCTGACCCGCCTCGGCATGCGGCTCGACCCCGGGCTGCGCCAGCAGATCGAGGCGCGCAACACGGCCTTCCTGGCCGAGGTGCTCGCCGTCGCCAAAGCCTCGCCCGAGGCACGCTTTGCGGTGCCGCCGACATCGGCCTTTCCGTCGTCGAGCGAAATTACCGCACCACCCACGCCACCGGCCAACGCCCCGCGGTCGGTGCGCGCGGCGCTCACCCAGGCGCTGCGCGACATGCTGACCGGCGATGCGCGGGTGATCGTGCTCGGCGAGGACCTGCACGACCCCTATGGCGGCGCGTTCAAGGTGACCGCCGGGCTGTCGACCGATTTTCCCGGCCGCGTCATCTCGACCCCGATCAGCGAGGCGGCGATCACCGGTGCCGGCATCGGCCTGGCGCTCGCCGGCATGCGCCCGGTGGTGGAGATCATGTTCGCCGATTTCCTCAGCCTGTGCCTGGACCAGCTGTACAATCACGCCGTCAAGTTCCCCGGCATCGAACCGAGTGCGCGCGTGCCGCTGGTGTTGCGCACACCGGCGGGCGGGCGGCGTGGCTATGGCCCGACGCACAGCCAGAGCCCGGAGAACATCTTCGCCGCGGTACCCGGCCTGACCCTGGTCTATGGCAGCCCACGCCACGACGTTGGCCAGTTGCTGACCAATGCGGTGCAGCACTGGCCGCACCCCACCGTGTTCCTGGAGCACAAGCTGCTCTATGGCGAGGCGCAGGCCGCACTCGACTACGAGGCGCTGGCGGACGATCCGCGCGACCCCGGCGGGGCGTTGTTTCCCACGCTGCGCCGCGGCAGCCAGGCTCCGGACCTCACCATCGTGACCTATGGCGGCATGCTGCCGCTGGCGGAGGCGGCCGCGCTCATGCTGCAGGAAGACGAGGAACTCGACATCGAACTGGTCGTTCTGGCGCAACTGGCGCCGCTGCCACGCCACGCATTGATCGCCGCCCTGGCTGGCCGGCCGCGCATCCTGATCGCCGAGGAGACGGTGGCGGCTTTCGGCGTGGGGGCAGAGATCGCGGCCAGCCTGCTGGAGGCCGGCTTCACCGGCCGGCTGGTGCGTGTCGGCGCGCTGCCGGTGGCGATCCCGGCCGCGCGCAGCCTGGAAGCCGCGGTGCTGCCCGACCGGGCGCGCATCGTCGATGCCGCGCGCGATCTGTTCTGACGGGTATTTGACACCATGCCATCCGCCATCCACGTCCCGCGCATCAACAACAACGACGATACCGTGCGGCTCGCCGTTTTGTCGGTGGAGGTTGGCGCTTTTGTCTCGGCCGGCGACACCGTCATCGAGGTTGAATCCGAGAAGGCCGCCGTCGCCGTGGAGGCCGACCGCGACGGCTATGTGCTTGCGGTGCTCGGCGCCGAGGGCGACATGTTGCAGGTCGGCGCGGTTGCGCTGTGGTTGGGCGAGACCGCCGATGAAGCAGTGCCGGAAACGGCGCAAGCCGCGGCGCCGGCCGACCAGGCGGGCGCCGGCACTGCGACAGCCAAGGCACGGCTGCTGCTTGGCCAATACGGCCTGGCCGCCGCCGACGTGCCGCAAAGCGGGGACCGACTGACCGCGTCCGACGTCGAGGCCCATGTTGCGGCCCGCGGACTCACCCCGCGGGTGGGGGCTACGCCAACGCCCGCCGCAACGGCAGCGCCGGGCGCGGCCCTGCCGGCGTCTGCGACGATCCGCCCGGCCGAGCCGGTGCGCCGCGGCATGGTCGCCTCGGTCACCTGGCAGCGCGACCATGCCGCCGCCACCTACCTGGAGATCCCGTTCGATCCGGCGCCCTGGGACGCCCGGGCCGCCGCCTTCGCCAAGACCCACCGCCTGTTGTTCAGCCCGCTATTGCCGCTGCTCGCCTTCCGCCTGGTGACCCTGGCCCGCCGGATGCCGCTGGCCAATGCGACCGTGCTGGAAAGCCCCGACGGTATTTTCGAGGCCAGCTACGACACGGTGAATCTCGGTTTCACCGTGCAGGCGGGCGAGACGCTGTACCTGGTTGTGCTGGCCGAGGCCGAGACGCTCGACGAACCCGGCTTCGTCGCCCGGCTGGGTGACCTCCAGCGCCGTGCCATCGCCCGCAAGCTCCAGCCGGCGGAACTGCGCGGCGCCACGATCGGCTTTTCCAGCATGGCCCGCTGGGGTGTTGCGCGCCATATTCCGGTGCTGGCGCCGCACACCGCGGTGATGGTGTCGCATACGGTCGGTTCGATGAACGGCAGGCCGTCCGGCAGCACGGTTGACGGCAAGCCGTCCGGCAGCACCGTGGACGGCAAGCCGTCCGGCAGCACGTTTGACGGCAAGCCGTCCGGCTGCACCGTGGACGGCAAACCGGCCGGCGTGCTTGGTGTCACCTATGACCACCGCGTGCTGAGTGGATTCGACGCCGTCCGCCTGCTGCGCGCGCTCGCCGTGCCGGACGGCGATTGAGCGTTTGTTGAGAGGAATTCATGGCTACTGATCGCGCAGACATCCTTCGGCGCCTGCGGGCGCGGCTGACCGAGACCGCTTTGCTGCTGGGCAACGACGCAAGCCGGCTGTCCGACACCGACATCATTCCCGATTCCGGCGTGGTGGATTCCGCCGGGCTGCTGGAGTTCGTCGTCTGGTACGACGAGGCGTTCGCGCTCGACCTGCAGCCGGAGGAGATGACCATCGACCATCTCGGCTCGCTGGCGGCGATGGCCGACTTTGCCCTGGCACGCATGCGGCGATGATGGCGGGCGGCCCGGCGCCGGCGGACGCACGGCCGTCCCTCATCTGCCTCGTCGACACCGAGGAGGAGTTCGACTGGTCGGCCCCGTTCGACCGCGCCAGCACCGGCGTCGAGCATATGCGTGCGATCGGGCCGTTGCAGGCGATCTTCGAATCCTGGGGCATCCGGCCGACCTATGCCATCACCTACCCGATCGCGGCGCAGCCGGCCGGGGTGGAGGCGTTGCGGCCCCTGGTGGCGTCTGGCCGGGCGTTGGTGGGGGCGCACCTGCATCCCTGGGTGAACCCACCGGACGTCGAAGAAGTCTGCGAGCGCAACAGCTTCCCGGGCAACCTGCCGGCGGCGCTGGAGCGCGAGAAGCTCGTCAACCTCACCGACCGCATCGAGGCCGGGATTGGCGCGCGGCCGGTGATCTACAAGGCCGGGCGTTATGGCGCCGGGCCTAACACCTTCGCCATCCTGGAGGAGCTTGGCTACACCGTCGACACCAGCCCGGCGCCGCCGTTCGACTATTCCGCACGCCATGGGCCCGACTATTCGCGCCGCGGCGTGCGGCCGGAATGGGTTGGGCCAGGTCGCACGGTGCTATCGATACCTGGCACCGGTGCGCTGGTGGGCCGGTTCCCCAACCTTGGCCTCTATCGCGCCGCGACCGACCGGCCCCTGTCGACCTTGCGCACGGGCGCCATCCTCGCGCGGCTCGGCATTGTCGAATGCCTCAAGCTTTCGCCCGAGGGCCACAACGCGCGGGAAATGCAGCGGCTGGTGGCGTGGCTGCACCTGCGGGGCGAGCGGCTGTTCCTGATGACCCTGCACTCGCCGTCGGTGGTACCCGGGCACACGCCCTATGTCCGCTCGCCGGAGCAGTTGCAGGCCTTCCTGAAATCCATCGACGACTTCCTGCGTTTCTTCATGACCGAGCTGGACGGCCGCCCGACCGACCCGCTGGCGGTGCGCGCGGCCGAGATCGCGCGACGCTCGGCGGGGCCAACGGCTTAACGACCGCCCACCTGATTGACGCAGGAAACAAGACAAGGCCAGGGCTTTGCCCTGGACCCACCAAAGGCCGACGGCCTTTGGAAACCCATTTATTTTCATATATTTAAGGTCCAGGGGCTTGGCCCCTGGTGGGTCCAGGGTGACGCCCTGGCCTTGCGTGGCCATGGGTCTTCCCAAACAGTGATTGGTATTATTTGCTTCTCGCCTTCCCGTGCACTTCCTGGTGCCACACCATCAGCCCGGCGGCGATGATGATGGCGATGCCGGCGAACGACCAGGCGGTGGGGATTTCCTGCCAGATCAGCACGCCCAGCAGCGTGGAATAGACGATGGCGCCGTACTCGAAGGGGGCCACCAGGGTGGTCTCGCCGATGCGGTAGGCTTCGGTCATCAGCAACTGGGCGACCAGGGTCACCACGCCGACGGCGAACATGCCCGCCAGGGCGAGCGGGGTGGGTGTCACCCAGACCGGCAGGCACAGCAGCCCGGCCAGCACGGTGCTGCCCATGCCGAACCACAGCACGATGGCGACGTTGCTTTCGCCCTGTTCGCCCATGCGGCGGATGCTGATCATGGCCAGCGCCCAGGTGACCACGCCGGCCATCACGATCGCCACAGGCATCAGCGGCAGCGCGTCGGCCCCGCCAGCCCAGGGGCGCACCATCAGCAGCACGCCGCCCAGGCCGGCCAGCACTGCCAGCACCCGCTGCCAGCCCACCCGCTCGCCCAGCAGCGGCACCGACAGGATGGTGAGGAACAGCGGCATGCAGAAGCCCAGCGCGGTGTTGGTGGCCAGCGGCAGGACGCCATAGCCGTAATACGCGGTCAGCATGCCGGTGAAGCCAAAGACCAGGCGCCAGACATGGCCCATCGGGCGCCGCGGCCGCAGTGCCGGCCAGCCGCCGGCGCGCAGCTGGATCGGCAACATCACCGCCGCCACCACCACGCTGCGAAAGAACATTATTTCCACCGCGGGGTAGCCGGCCGCCAGCGCCTTCACCAATGCCGCCGAGACGGTATAGAGGGCCGATGCGGCCATGACGCACAATATCGCCCGCCGCGCCGTCGCCCTGCCTGCCGTTCCCCGATCGCTCATCGGGCGGACGCTATCGCGCTGACCCACCCGCCGCCAGCGCATCGCGGCAGGTCTGGGTTGTGGCCGCCGGCATGATATAGCCGCCGACCATGGCCGAGCCCGCGACTCGCTACCCCACTGTTCTACAGGTGCTGCCCGCGCTCGACAGTGGCGGCGTGGAGCGTGGCACGCTGGAGATCGCCGCCGCGATCCAGGCCGCCGGTGGCCGCGCGCTGGTGGCCAGCGCCGGCGGGCGGATGGCGGCGGGGCTGGCCCGCATTGGCGCCAAGCACTTCACCCTGCCATTGGCCGCGCGCGACCCGTGGCACATCTGGCGCAATGCCGCCGCACTGGAGGAGCTGATCGTGCGCGAGCGGGTGGACATCGTGCACGCCCGCTCGCGCGCACCGGCGTGGTCGGCCTGGCTCGCCGCCCGGCGCACCGGGGTGCCGTTCGTGACGACCTATCACGGGGCATACAACGAGGGCGTGCCAGGCAAGCGCTGGTACAACGCGGTGATGGCGCGCGGCCGGCTGGTGATCGCCATCAGCGGCTTCATCGCCGAGCTGATCCAGGCCCGCCACGGCGTGCCGCCCGCCCGCATCCGCATGATCCCGCGCGGGGTCGACCCCGCAATCTTCGACCCGGCCCGGGTGAACGGCGATCGGGTGCCGCGCCTGGCCCGCGCCTGGCGGGTGGAGGATGGCCAGACCATCATCCTGCTGCCCGGTCGTCTCACCCGGTGGAAGGGGCAGGCGGTGCTGATCCATGCCCTGGCGCGATTGCGCAACAACGATGCCGTGGTGGTGCTGGCCGGTTCCGACCAGGGGCGGCGCGGCTATGCCGAGGAACTCGCCGCCCTGGCGCGACGGCTGCGCGTGGAGCACCGCGTGCGCATCGTCGGCAATGTCGACGACATGCCCGCCGCGCTGAAGCTTGCCGATATCGTGGTGAACGCTTCCACCGACCCCGAGGCGTTTGGCCGCGTGGTGATCGAGGCGCAGGCGATGGCCTGCCCTATCATCGCCACCGACCATGGCGGCGCAGTGGAAACCGTTATCCACGGCGTAACCGGCTGGCGGGTGCGGCCGAACGATCCCGCCGAGCTGGCCGACATGCTCGACAGCGTGCTGGCCGCATCGGCGGAGTCGCGGATGGAGATGGGCACGCAGGCGCGCGCGATGGTGCAGGCCCGGTTCACCGTGCAGGCGATGCAGGAGGCGACGCTGGATGTGTATCGCGAGCTGCTGGCGTGACGCCCAACGCTGAAAAGAATCACCCGTCGATGAGTACGGCCAGGGGGTTGGCCTGGAGCCCCCAGGCCCCAAGCGCGCC
>JBBQOT010000161.1:0-6623 GCA_038331165.1 Acetobacterales bacterium | reverse complement strand
ATCGGCCGTCACCGGACCGCCGGCGGCGAGAGTACGGCGCAGAGCCGCTAGGTCGCGCCGCGCGCGGCGGGCCTGGAAAAACCCGACTACGCCGAGAAGCCACCCAGCGGCAACGACCAGCGCGATCAGGACGAAATATTCCATGGTCGCCATGGGGCACGCATGCCACCTGTGAGGTCAAGGGGGTTTGCCTGCAATGCGGGGTCTTGCTACACGCCGCCCGCCGACCCGCAGGTCGGACAGCGCCGGCACCCCTGGAGGCCGGTGCTGCGTTTTCATATGGAGCGAACCAATGGCCAACTTCGTGACGATCGAGGCCGAGGCGCGCGAGCGTGCAGGTAAGGGGGCAGCACGCGCGACCCGGCGGCAGGGCAAGGTGCCCGGCGTGATCTATGGCGCCAAGCAGGCGCCGACCCTGATCCAACTCGACCCCAAGGTGGTTTGGAAGGAACTGCACACCGGCGGCTGGCGCTCGCGCCTGTTCGACCTGAAGGTCGGCGCCGACAGCACCCGCGCGCTCATCCGCGACGTTCAGCTGCACCCGGTCACCGACCAGCCAGAGCATATTGACTTCCAGCGCCTCGCCCCCGGCGAGAAAGTGCGCGTGGCGGTGTCGGTGGTGTTCCACAACGAGACCACCTCGATGGGTTTGAAGCGCGGTGGCATGCTGAACGTCGTGCGCCATGCCGTTGAATGCTTCGTCGATCCCGACAGCGTGCCGCCGCATTTCGATGCCGATCTCGGCCCGCTCGACATCAATGACAACATCCGCTGGTCGAACCTGACCGGCACCGACGGCATCCGCCCGACCATCACCGACCGCGACTTCGTCATCGCCACCGTCGTGCCGCCGACCAAGATGGCCGACGCCCCGGCCGAGGCGACCCCGGCCGGCGGTACCAAGGCACCGGCGGGCGGCACCAAGGCACCCGCCAAGCCGGCCGCCAAGAAGAAGTAAACTTTCCTACCCCCGGAGGCTTGCGTCGTGAAGCTGTGGGTGGGGTTGGGCAATCCGGAGCCCGGCATGCTGCGCCAGCGCCACAACATCGGCTTCATGGCGTTGGATGTGATCGCGCACCGTCACGGGTTTTCCCCGTGGCGGCAGCGTTTCAAGGGCGTGTTCGCCGAAGGGTCCGTGGGTGGCGTCAAGGTGCTGGCGCTCAAACCCCTGACCTACATGAACGCGTCGGGCGAAAGCGTGCAGGCGGCCGCCGCGTTCTACAAGCTGCCGCCCGACGGCATCACGGCCTTCCACGACGAACTCGACCTCGTCCCGGGAAAGGTTCGGGTGAAGCGCGGCGGCGGCGCGGCGGGGCATAACGGCCTGCGCAGCATGGACCGTCAGCTCGGCACGCCCGACTATTGGCGGGTGCGCCTCGGCATCGGCCACCCCGGCGACAAGGCGCGGGTCACCGGCCACGTGCTGGGCGATTTCGCCAAGGTCGACCAGGACTGGCTGCGCGACCTGCTCGACGCCGTGGCCGATGCCGCGCCTCTGCTGGCCGGCGACAAGCCTGAAGACTTTATGACGCGCGTAGCGCTTCTCACACAGGACAAATCGTGATGGCCAGCGGCCTGCTAATCCTTTCCGTTCGCCGCCACTGGCAACTCTCTCCAAGGGCAGGACGCTAGAGATGGGCTTCAACTGCGGCATCGTCGGCCTGCCCAATGTCGGCAAGAGCACGCTGTTCAACGCGCTGACGGCCACGGTGGCCGCTCAGGCCGCGAACTATCCATTCTGCACGATCGAGCCGAATATCGGCCGCGTCGCGGTGCCCGACCCGCGGCTGGACATGCTGACCACGATCGGCAAGTCGCAAAAAACCGTGCCGACCAGCCTGGAGTTCGTCGACATCGCCGGCCTGGTGCGCGGCGCCAGCAAGGGCGAGGGGCTGGGCAACCAGTTCCTGGCCAATATCCGCGAGGTCGACGCCATCATCCACGTGCTGCGCTGCTTCGAGGATGGCGACGTCACCCACGTCGAAGGCAGCGTCGACCCTATCCGTGACGCCGAGACGGTCGAGACCGAGCTGATGCTGGCCGACCTCGACAGCCTGGAGAAGCGGCTCATCGCAGCGCAGAAAAAAGCCCGCGGCAACGACAAGGAAAGCATCGCTCAGGTCGCCCTGATGGAGCCGATCGTCGCCGCCCTCACCGAGGGCCGCATGGCGCGCACCGCAATCCCGCCCGGCGAGGACGAAGCGGTGAAGCGGCTCCAGCTGCTCACCAGCAAGCCCGTGCTCTACATCTGCAACGTCGCCGAAAGCGAAGCCGCCACCGGCAATGCGCATTCGGCACGGGTCGCCGCACGGGCCGCCGCCGAGGGTGCGCGCTACGTCGTCGTCTCGGCTGCAATCGAATCCGAGGTGGCGCAGCTGGCCGAGGCCGACCGGGCGGAATTCCTGGACGGGCTGGGCCTGCACGACAGCGGGCTCGACCGGGTTATCCGCGAGGGCTACGCGCTGCTCGGGCTGATCACCTATTTCACCTGCGGGCCGAAGGAGGCACGCGCCTGGACGATCATCGCCGGCACCAAGGCGCCCGCCGCCGCCGGCGTGATCCATGGCGATTTCGAGCGCGGCTTCATCGCCGCCGAAACCATCGGCTACGATGACTACGTTAGCTGCAAAGGCGAGGTCGGCGCCAAGGCGGTCGGCAAGATGCATGTTGAGGGCAAGGAATACGTGGTCCGCGACGGCGATGTTATGTTGTTTCGATTCAATGTGTAAGAAAGCATCTTCTTTTTGTGAACAAAAAGAAGCAAAAAAACTTTATCCATTAGAACAACAAACGTCACCCTCGTCATATGGCCGCGGCAACCATCGGATGAAGTTTTTTTGCTTCTTTTTGTTCACAAAAAGAAGACTTGCCTTCTCCTTGCCTGCGCTATGAGCGACCCCACCCGCCTCGCCGCCTTCGACCTTCTCAGCACGGTGCTCGACAAGCGCCGCACGCTCGACGAAGCGCTGGATGGCCTGCGCGCCATCGAACCCCGCGACAAGGCCGCCGGCCACCGCCTCGCCGCCGCCGTCCTGCGCCGCGCCGGCACGCTCGATGCCGCTCTGGAACCGCATTTGCGCAAGGCTCCGCCCGACCCCGTGCGCCACATCCTGCGCATTGGCGCCGCCGGGTTGCTGTTGCTGGAAACGCCGGCCCATGCCGCCGTGGCCACCGCCGTCGGCCTGGCCCGCGCCCGCGGCCTTGCACCCTTCACCGGCCTGGTCAACGCGGTGTTGCGCAAGCTGGCGGGCGCCACGCTAGACGGGCTCGATGCGCCGCGGCTGGACACCCCGCCCTGGCTCTGGACCAGCTGGGGCCGCGACGCGCGGGCGATCGCCGAGGCGCATCAGCACGAGGCTCCGCTCGACCTGACCCTGGCGCCGGGCGCCGAACCCCCGCCCGGCGGCGAAGCCTTGCCGACCGGCTCGTGGCGCTATCCCGCCGGCACGCGGGTGGCGGATTTGCCGGGTTTCGCCGAGGGGCAATTCTGGGTCCAGGATGCCGCCGCCGCCCTGCCGGCGATGCTCCTGCACGCCCAATCGGGCGAGCGCGTGGCCGATCTATGCGCCGCCCCCGGCGGCAATACCGCGCAACTGGTCGCCGCCGGGGCGCAGGTGGTCGCCGTGGAGCAGAGCGCCGGCCGGCTGGTGCGCCTGCGAGAAAACCTCGCCCGGCTGCACATGGCCCCCGAGATCGTCCAGGGCGACGCCACCACGTGGCAGCCTGCCGCACCGCTCGACGCCGTGCTGCTTGATGCGCCGTGCAGCGCCACCGGCACCATCCGCCGCCACCCCGAAGTCGCCCACCTGCGCCGCCCGCGCGACGTGACGACGATGGCCGAGCAGCAGGACCGCCTGCTCGCCGCCGCCTGCGCCATGCTGCGGCCAGGGGGCCGGCTGGTCTACGCCGTATGCTCGCTTCAACCCGAGGAGGGGGCGGCCCGAGTGGCGGCGGCGCTGGCGAGATTGCCGTTGCGCGCCGCCCCCTTTACCGCCGACGAGACGAAGCTGCCCGAGGCGCTGACGCCAGACGGCTGGCTGCGCACCACGCCGGCATTGTGGCCGGGGCGGGGCGGAATGGACGGGTTCTTCATCGCCCGGATGCTGCGCGAATAGCGCTCTGCTTGCTGGCGACGGACTCCCTTGGGTAGAAGTCGCTTATGCATTCCCCCTCCGCTTCGCCGATCCTGGTGGCGCCCAGCATGCTGGCAGCTGATTTCGCGCGCGCCGGCGAGGAGATGCGCGCAATCGAGGCCGCCGGGGCGGACTGGCTGCACCTGGACGTGATGGACGGCCATTTCGTGCCCAACATCAGTTTCGGCCCGCCGGTGATCGCCAAGCTGAAGCCGCATTGCCGCCTGCCGTTCGACGTGCACCTGATGATCACGCCGGTCGACGCCTATATCGCCGCCTTCGTGGAAGCTGGCGCCAACCGGATCAGCGTGCACCCCGAGGCCGGGCCGCATTTGCACCGCTCGCTGCAAATGATCCGCGCGCTGGGCTGCGCGCCCGGCGTGGTGCTCAACCCGGCGACGCCGATCGAGATGGTGCTGCCGGTTCTCGACATGTGCGATACCGTCATGATGATGACGGTGAACCCGGGCTTCGGCGGCCAGCCCTTCCTGGACAGCCAGCTGGCTCGCATCACGGCGATGCACGCGGCAATCGGTGCCAGCGGGCGCGCCATCCGCTTGCAGGTGGATGGCGGCATTACGCCCGCCACCGCGCCGCGCGTGATCGCGGCCGGCGCCGATGTGCTGGTGGCCGGCACCGCGGTGTTCGGTGCGCCAGACTACGCAGCTGCCATCGCGGCGTTGCGGAGCCCCCCCGCGTGAAGCCGCCCGGAACCTGGCTGCGCGATGCCCGGCGGCAGCTGGCCAGGCTGCCGAGCCTGCGCATGACCCGGGTGCCCGATGCGCCAGCCCAGCCGGTGCGCGACCCGTGGCTGGGCGAGCTGGAGGCGGGCGGGCTGGTGATGCGCGGCGAGCTGGTGCTGGGCGGCGGCGGCATCGCGCTGCGGCCGGGCGCCTTCGCCGGCACCAGCGGCAACAAGGTGCTGCGCGCCGCACTGCACGACTTCACCTGGCTGCGCGATCTGCGCGCGCTGGGCACCGATGCGGCCCGCATGCGCGCCCGCGCCCTGGTGGGCGACTGGATCGGCGAAACCGAGCTGGACCCGATCGCCGACCGTCCCGACGTGATCGGTGCGCGTATCGCCGCCTGGCTGGGGCATTACGACTTTTTCGCCGCCTCGGCCGATGACGGGTTCCGCCAGCGCCTGATGGCCCGCCTGGTTGCCGATTCGCGGGTGCTTGCCGCCGCCCTGCCAGCCGAGGAACTCGACGCCCGCGCGCTGACCGCAGTGAAGGGTCTGATCGCCGCCGCCGTGGCGTTGCCCGAGCATTCGGCCTTCCTGACCCGCGCGCTGCGGGTGCTGCCACAGGAGTTGAACCGGCAGATCCTGCCCGATGGCTGTCATTGCGAACGCTCGCCGGCGCAGCAGGTGGCGGTGCTGATGGACTTGGTGGAGATCCGCGCGCTGTTGCAGGCCGCACAGGCACCGGCGCCGGAGGCACTGACGCGCGCGATCGAACGCATGGGCCCGGCCCTGCGGCTCATGCGCCACGGTGATGGCGGGCTGGCGCTGTTCAACGGCAGCCGCGAGGAAACAGCGTCGCGCGTCGAGGCGGTGCTGGCCCAGGCGGGGCGGGCGGGGCGCATGCCCTCGCAACTGCCCGAGGGCGGGTTTCACCGGCTGCAAACCGGGCGAACGGTGCTGATCATGGATTGCGGCGCGCCGGCGGTGGCGAAGCTGGACCGCTGTGCCCATGCCGGCACGCTGTCCTTCGAGTTGTCCATCGGGCGCGAGCGGATGATCGTCAATTGCGGGTCCGCACCGGGGGCGGGGCCGGAATGGCGCGATGCCTGCCGGGCGACGGCGGCGCATTCCACCCTGGTGATCGCCGAGACGAGTTCGGCCGAGCTGAAGCCCGAGGGGCTGGGCCAGCGGCCGGAGCAGGTGGAAGTATCGCGCCAAGAATCCGGCGGCGCCCACTGGCTTCACGCCAGCCACGACGGCTGGCGCATTCCGTTCGGCGCGATCCATCGCCGGCGGATCTACATGTCGGAAAGCGGCGAGGACATCCGCGGCGAGGACGCGGTGGAGGCCGCCGAGGCGCAACCGTTTGTGGTGCGCTTCCATCTGCATCCCGGCGTGGAAGCCAGCGTGCAGCAGGATGGCGAGGCCGTGCTGCTGCGCCTGCCGTCAGGCGGCGGCTGGCGTCTGCGCGCCGATGGCGCAAGGGTAAGCCTGGAGGAGAGCGTCTATCTGGGCGGCGCCGAGCCGCGCCATGCCGAACAGGTCGTGCTGACCGCCGCCCAGGACGGACCGCAGCAGGTGCGATGGGCGATCACGCGGGTGGGATAGGCCGGCATGGGATGACCGGGGCGCGGCCGCTGAAGGTCCTGGAGGTTACCAACGTCGATTTCTCGCTGCGCCAGTTCCTGCTACCGGTGATGCGGGCGGTGCGCGCGCGCGGGCACGAGGTGGTGGGTGCCTGCGCCGAGGGCGCGCATCTGGACGCGGTGCGCGCCGAAGGGTTCCGGGTTGAGGCGTTGCCGTTC
>JBBQOT010000160.1:0-6668 GCA_038331165.1 Acetobacterales bacterium | reverse complement strand
CGGGTCAGCAGGTGCTCGGCGCCATAGGTCTCGGGCGTTTCGGCCAGCATCACGCTGCCGCCGTGGCGCACAAGCAAGTCGCTGGCGATGCCCAAGGCGGGGTTGGCCGAGACGCCGGAATAGCCGTCGGAACCGCCGCATTGCAGCGCCACGGTCAGTTCGCTGGCCGGGATGGGCTCGCGCTTCACGTTATTGGCCTCGGCGAGCGCTTCGCGCACGAAGGCGATGCCGGCCTCGACGGTTTTGCGGGTGCCGCCCATCTCCTGGATGTCCATGCCGCGCAGGCGGCCGGCCAGTTTCTGTTCGTTGATCATGCCGGAAAGCTGGTTCACCTCGCAGCCCAGCCCCAGCATCACCACGGCGGCGAAATTCGGATGCCGCGCGTAGCCGCCCAGCGTGCGCCGCAGCAACGCCAGCGGCTCGCCGGCGGCCATGCCACAGCCGGTCTTGTGAGTCAGCGCCACCACGCCATCCACGTTGGGAAATTCGGCGAGCGGGTTGCGGCCCGAGATGGGATCGCGGCGGAACGCCATCGCCACCATGTCGGCGACATGGGCCGAGCAGTTCACGCTGGTCAGGATGCCGATGTAGTTGCGCGTCGCCACCCGCCCGTCGGGCCGGCGGATGCCCATGAAGGTAGCGGGCGCGTTGAAGAACTCGGTCGGCCGCGCGTCCACGCCATAGGCGTAGTCGCGGGCAAAATCTCCCATGCCACAATTATGGACATGGATGTGCTGGCCTGGTGCGATGTCGGATGTGGCAAAGCCGATGATCTGGCCATAGCGGCGGATCGGCTCGCCCTGGGCGATCGGCCGCACCGCCACCTTGTGCCCGGCGGGAATGCGCTGGCTGGCGGCCACCCCCGGCGCCACCTCAGTGCCAGGCAACAATGTACCACGGGCGATCACCACGGAATCCTGATCGTTCAGGCGGATGACGAGGGGCGGGGCCATGGCAGTACTCCAACAGCAAGAGGAAGGCTGGGGCCGGCGGCCCCAGACCCCAAAAAATAAATATTTTGGGTCCAGGGGGCTCGGCCCCCTGGAATCTCTTGTCTTATGCGATGCCCTTGCTGGCCTTGCGCGTCTCAGCAATGCAAGCCTTGGCGTAGGTTGCCATCATGCCGCTATCGTTCATCAGCGTGGTCAGGCGGAAGCCGCGGGCGATGCACTTGGCGGCGTCGGCGGCGCCACCGGTGTGGATGCCGGCATAGATGCCGCGCGAGTGGCAGGCCTTGAGCAGCTTGTCGTAGATCTTGAGGATTTCCGGCTCGTCGCGATCGAGCTTCGGCGCCAGGCCGTACGACAGGCCGAGGTCGGACGGGCCCACATAGACGCCGGCGATGCCTTCGACATCGAGGATGGCGTCGAGGTTCTTGATCGCCGTCTTGGTCTCGATCATCGGGATGCACAGCGTTTCGGTATTGGCGGTGCCCTGGTAGCTGGTCGCCTCGCCGTACATGCCGGCGCGGAACGGCCCGTTGGAGCGCACGCCGAGTGGCGGATACTTGCAGGCCTGGACGAAGGCCTCGGCTTCTTTCTTGGTGTTGATCATCGGGCAGATCACGCCCATGGCCCCGGCGTCGAGCACCTTGCCGATGATGCCGGGTTCGTTCCACGGCACGCGCACCATGGGTGTTACGGGATGGGCCTGCATCGCCTGGAAGCATTGCAGCATCGACTGGAAGTCTTGCGCGCCGTGCTGCATATCGACGGTGATGCTGTCGAAGCCGCATTGGGCCAGGACTTCGGCCGAAAAGCCGGAGGGGATGGCGAGCCAGCCGTTCATGACGGCCTTGCCCGATGCCCAGATTTTCGCGACCTTGGTTGCCATTGCAGCGCTTCTCCCGTGAATTGGTTGGCGAAACGCTAGGCTTGGCCCGCCGGACGGTCAATCGCGAACGCGGAATGGGAGGCCTTCATGGCGCAGACTTATGCCGGCCCGGTGATCGATGCGCATCATCACCTGTGGGATTTGTCGCTGGGGCGGCATCCGTGGATCGAGGGCAAGGACCCGGCGACGGCGTCGCTGGGCAACCTGGATTTCCTGCGCCACGACTATTTGCCGGCCGACTATTTGCGCGACGTGGGCGAGACGAACTTTGCCGGCTCGGTGCATGTGGAGGCGGCGTGGGACCGTGCCGACGACCCGGTGGCCGAAACGCGCTGGCTGATGTCGATCGCCCGGCCGCGCGGGGTGGCTACTCGGCTGGTCGGCTTCGTGGCGCTGGAGGCGCCCGACGTTGAGGCCCGCCTGGCAGCACACCGCGCCGCCGGGCCGGTGGTGGGGGTGCGCGAGACGATCCGCTGGCACCCCGACCCGGCGAAGCGATGGACCGAGGCGGGCATCCTGGACCGCGCCGATAAACGCCGCGGCATCGCTGCCCTGGCGCGCGCGGACATGCTGCTGGATGTGCTGATGAACCCGTGCCAGAGCGACGACGTGGCCCGCTTGGCGCGCGATATGCCGGGGTTGCAGATCGTGGTGAACCATTGCGCCACCCCGGTCGATCGCGACGAAGCCGGGCTGGCGCGCTGGCGGGCGGGTCTGGCGCTGATGGCGTCGTGCCCGAACGTGGCGATCAAGGTGAGCAACTTCGCCGCCTATGCCCCCGACCGCTCGCCGGAAGGATTGCGCGCGGCGGTGCTGACCTGCGTGGATGCGTTCGGGCCGGCGCGGTCGATGTTCGGCACCGACTATCCCGTGGGGCGGCGGGCGCTGGGATTTCGCGAGAACGTGGTGGGGTTCGCGCAGGCGATCGCGGATTTTTCCGCCGATGAGCAGCGGGCAATGTTCCATGACAACGCACGGCGGATCTATCGGTTCGATGCGGCTCGCTGAAGGCCAGGGCTTCGCGCCGGCCTTGCCTATGGCGCCAAGCTTCCGACCCAGGCGAGCACTGCCTCGGCCACGGCGCGGGGCTGTTCGGGGAACAGGGCGTGGCTGGCATTTTCGATCACCGTGGCCTGCACGCGGGCGCCGAATTCGGTGCGCAGTTCGTCCCATTTTTCGCGCGGCTTGAACGGGTCGAGCGCCGGGATCAGTTCCAGCATCGGCGCAGTTCCGGCGTGCCACCAGTCGGATTGCTGCACGCCCTGTTTCTCGCGGCAGTCGATCTGCATGCGCTGGGTGGCGGGGTGCCAGCCGTGCAGCCAGGGGGCGGGGTCATGCCCGGGGGCGAAGAAGCCGAGGCGCAGGGCGGCGAGCCGGTCGGCTTCGGGGGCGCCGAGGTCGCCGGCGCGGCGCGGTGTGGCCGCGATCTCGGGCGCATACTGCCGTGCCGCGGCGGCGGCAAGCACGACGCCACGGACCAGCGGAGGAAAACCCACGGCCGTCATGCGGGCGACAAAGTGACCGAAAGCATGGCCCAGGATCACGGCACGCCCAGCGCCTTCGGCGCGGATCACCGTAGCAATGTCGGCGGCGAGGTCGTGCAGGCTGGCCCCTTCCATCGGCCCGCTGGAACCGCCGATGCCGCGCGGTTGCGGGCGCAGCACGGTCAGCCCACCACCGGCCAGCATCGCCGCGCCTGCATTGAAATCCTCGTAGCCGTCGCGGCCGAGCGAGGGCAGCATGACCAGGGCGGGGCCGTCGCCCTCGATGATCACCTCGATCGTCGCTGCGCCAGCGGGGACCAGTATGGTGCGGCGGGTCGTGTCTGCCATGTCGGCCTCCCTGATGCGCCGAGGCTATGCGATCGCGGCGCGGCGCGCGAGAATGGGGGGTGACGAAACCCTCCCCCTATCCCCTGGCGTTGCTCGCGGTTGCCGGCTGCGGCGTGTTCGTGGCCGCCGCGACTGGGATGACGCGCGCGCCGTTCCTGTTGCAGATGGCGCATGACCTTGCCGTGGACCTGGTGTTGATCTCGCACCTGTTGTCGGTCACCGCCACCACTTGGGGGGTGACGGCGTTCTTCACCGGCAAACTCGGCGTATTGTTCGGGCGGCGGCGGGTGTTGATGGTGGCGCAGGTTGTTCTGGGGCTGACCATGATCGGCGTGGCGCTGGCCACCGCGTATTGGCAGGCGGTGGTGTGGGTGGCGATCGGGGGGGCGGCGTGCGGTGCCTATATGGGCACGGTGTTCGGCGAGGTGGCCGACCGGGTGGCGGATTCGATGCGCGGGCGGGCGATGGGCTGGGTGATCGGCGGGCAGTCGCTGGCGTTGCTGCTGTGGGTGCCGGCGGCGAGTTGGATCGGCAGTTTCGTCGGCTGGCGCGGGGTGAGCCTGGTGATTGCGGGCTGTGCCTTTGCGGTTGCGGTGGTGACGCTGGTGAGCTTCCCCGCCGCACCCGCGCGGGCCGGTGGATCGGGTGGGGCCGGGTCGTTGGCGGCGGCGTTGAAGCCCCGGGTGCTGGCGTTGCTGGGGGCGAGCATTGCCGAGCGGACCTGCTTCGGCCTGGTGGCGACGTTTTTTGCGACGTATCTGCAGCTGGCGCACGGGCTGGGGTTGGCCGAGCTGGTGTTGCCGCTGGCGCTGGTGGCCGGGGGGAATTTCCTGGGCAACATGCTGGGTGGGCGGTTGGCCGATGCGGTGCGGGACCGGGCGTTGCTGTATGCGGCGACGTCGGTGGCGACAGGGGTGGTGGCGGTTGCGTTGTTCGTGAGCACGCCGGCGATGGTGCCGGCGGTGGCGTTGGCGACGGTGTATGGCCTGGTGAACGGGATGAGCCGGCCGGCGTTGATCAGCCTGTTGAGCGGGGTGCCGGCGGAGGTTCGGGGCACGGTGCTGGGGATCAATATCACCTGTGCCAGCGTGGGGTGGGTGACCTCGGCGGTTGTGGGCGGGATGCTGGCGGCGGCGCAGAATTGGGCGGCGTTGGGGTGGACGGTGGCGGTGTTGGCGGCGGTGGGTGCGGGGATGGGGGTGGCTGGGCGGGCTAGGCCAGCCCGCCGGCCTGTTCGATGAAGCGGGCGATTTGGGGCACGCCTTGGCCGGCGCGGACGTTGGCGAAGATGTAGGGGCGGTCGCCGCGCATGCGTTTGCTGTCGCGGTCCATGACTTCCAGGCTGGCACCGACATGCGGGGCGAGGTCGATCTTGTTGATGCCGATGCGCAGCGGGCCGTGCTGGGATTTGGTCATGAGCGGAACAGCCTTGTGTCCTGCGTTTCGTGGCGCATGGTGGCGAGGTCGGCGCGCCAGATGGCGGTGCCGCGGTCGTCGAGGGTGGGCTTCGATGACGTGGTCGCGGCGGATGCGGTCGTCGCGGAGCTGGACCGGGAGGTGGCGGTTGCCGAGGTGCCAGCGATGCGGACCAGCTCGGCGTCGGAATGGGCGTGGAATTCGGCCAGGGGTTCCGGCCTGGCGCGGACGCGGATGATGGCGCCGGTGTCGAGGGCTCGGCCGTCGCCGTCGCGCAGGCGGGCGGCTTGGGGGAGGTCGAGGAGGATTTCGGCGCCGGATTCGGTTTTGAGGAGGATGCGGCGGCGGTGGCGGCGGTCGTAGTCGATGAGGACTTCGTCGGTGGCTTGGGCTTGATTCCAGGTGCCGGCGGGGTGGATGGACTGGCTGCGGAGGGTCATTGGGGGAGGGTATTGGGGGGCGGGGGGTTTAGGAACGGCGGAATTGGTTGTTTGTTATTATATCGTAATGAAATAGACACAATTCGGCGGTGCGGATCAGGTGGGTTTTAAAATGAAATCGGGAATTCGGCCGGGGCGGTAGCGGCGGATTTGGGAGGGCGTGTATTTGCCGTGCCTGGGCGGGTCGGAGGGCGGTGCTGGGGGTTTGGGCGGCCGGGCGGGACGCGGCCGGGGTGGACGTGGGCGGGGGGGACGCGGGATCGGTTCGGGCTGGGCGAGGGCGTGGCAGAGGGGGCGCAGCATGCGGGCGGCGCGGGGGACTTCGCGCAGGAAATCGGCCGCGTCGGGGCGTGCGAGGAGGTGGGTGAGCTGGGAACCGAGGTTGGCGGCCTGATGGCCGGCGAGGCCGATGATCCAGGCGTAGCCGGCGGGGAGACGGGGGGTAGTGCGCGGGGTGACGGGGCGGCCGGGACGCGCGGGGCCGGGCGCGGGCAGGGTGCCGGCGCGCCATTGGGTGTAGAGGCGATCGAAGCGGCGCGCGGCGCGGGCGAGATAGGCCCAGACGAGGGTGCAAAGGGGCGCGCGCGCGGGTGTACGGCCCGCAGCGGCACCGATGGTGCTGCGCAGGTCGGCCAGGATGGCGGTGAAGAGGGTTGCGAGGGTTTGCATTCGGTTAATTATACTCATCGGTGAAACCGCGCCAAGGGAAAAATGCGACCTGGCTTACGGTGGGGCGGGGCGGGGGGCATGATGACGGGGTTGGTGACGGGCGGGAGGGGCGAGGATGCTGGGCGAGACGGAGCTTCGGGCGGCGTTGGGGCAGTTGCGGCCGGCGGGGAGCAGCCGGTTTCGGGAGTTTGTGGTGGGGGACGGCGCGGGGCGGATGCGGATTGGGATTCTGTGCACGGATGCCGGGTGGTATGCGGAGGTTTCGAATTTCGTGGTGCCGGAGGGGCGTGGGAGGGCGGATTACTGCACTGCGTGGGAGGGTGAGGCAGGGATTTGGCGGTTCTGCTGCGAGGTGGATTTGTTCTATAGCGACATCGAGCAGACGGTGGCGGGGAGCCGGCGGGCGGCGGAGGCGGCGCTTCAGGCCGCGGGTGGGGATGTTTCCGGTGGCTGAGAGGTGAATTTGGGTGGATGGAGA
>JBBQOT010000159.1:0-6672 GCA_038331165.1 Acetobacterales bacterium | reverse complement strand
GAACGTCGCGCCGACCATGGCGAAAGCGATGTACAGGTGTGCGCCAAGGTGGTGGCGGCGGTGGCGGCCGGACTGGTGCCGATCGTATGCGTGGGCGAGACCGAGGCGCAGCGCCTGGGTGGGCAGGCGGAGGCGGTGGTGGCCGGCCAGCTTGTCGGCAGCCTGCCCGAAGGGTTCGCCGGCGTGGTGGCCTATGAGCCGGTGTGGGCGATCGGCACCGGCCGTACGCCGACGGAGGCCGATGTCGCCGCCATGCACGCCCATATCCGCGCCGTGCTGGTCGGGCGCCTTGGGCCCGCCGGGGCGGGGCTGCGCATTCTGTACGGCGGGTCGGTGAAGCCGTCGAACGCCGCGGCGCTGATGGCACTGCCCGAGGTGGGGGGCGCACTGGTCGGCGGTGCCAGCCTGGTGGCGGAGGATTTCCTGGGCATCGCGCGCGCGTGCAGGGGATGAACGGCGCGGTAGTGCTGCTTCCCAAGGCGGCTTGCAGCCTGTAGAAGGCGCCGCTGACCGCCGTTGGGGACCTGATGACCACCGTCCTGCTGATCCTGCATCTGTTCGTGACCCTGGCGCTGATCGGCGTTGTGCTGATCCAGCGCAGCGAGGGCGGCGGGCTTGGCATCGGCTCGTCGCAGGGCATGGGCAGCTTCATGTCCGGCCGTGGCACCGCCAACCTGCTGACCCGCACCACCGCCATCCTGGCGGGCGTGTTCTTCGTGTTGTCGCTAACGCTGGCTTTGATGAGCAAAGGCACCACGGTGCGGCGCTCGGTGCTCGACGCGCCGTCGCCGACCGAGACCAGCCTGCCGGCCGCGCCGGCCCCGGCAGTCCCGAAGGTGCCTACCAACTAGCTCCACTCGCCTGCGCGAGGCGCAGGGCAGCACGATCGGATATCTCATGCAGGCCGGGTTTCCGGAGACTCGGACACGGGGCTATCGTGGCCGCCCATGACGCGGTTCGTATTCATCACCGGCGGCGTGGTTTCCTCCCTTGGCAAGGGCATTGCCTCGGCGGCGCTGGGCGCGCTGTTGCAGGCGCGCGGCTATGCGGTGCGGCTGCGCAAACTTGACCCCTATCTGAACGTCGATCCCGGCACGATGTCGCCGTTGCAGCACGGCGAGGTGTTCGTGACCGATGACGGGGCGGAAACCGACCTCGACTTGGGCCACTACGAACGCTTCACCGGGGTGCATGCGACGCGGGCGGACAACGCCACCACCGGGCGCATCTATTCCGAGGTGATCGCCCACGAACGTCGCGGCGACTATCTGGGCGCCACCGTGCAGGTGATTCCCCACATCACCGATGCCATCAAGGCGGCGATCACCGCCAACCTCGATGACGGCGCGCGCGGCCCGCCCGACTTCGCGTTGATCGAGATCGGCGGCACGGTGGGCGATATCGAAAGCCTGCCGTTCCTGGAGGCGATCCGCCAGCTGGGCAACGAGCTGGGGCAGGAGCGGGTGATGTTCGTGCACCTGACGTTGCTGCCCTATATCCCCACCGCCGGCGAGCTGAAGACCAAGCCGACGCAGCATTCGGTCAAGGAGCTGCTGTCGGTCGGCATCCAGCCGCACATGCTGATCTGCCGCAGCGATCGCGACATTCCGCAGAACGAGCGGCGCAAGATCGCGCTGTTCTGCAACGTGAAGGCCGAGGCGGTGATCGCGGCACTGGACGTGGATACGATCTATGCCGTGCCGGTCAGCTACCACGCCGAGGGGCTGGACCGCGAGGTGCTGCGCCATTTCCGCCTGCCGTTTGATACCGAGCCCGACCTGTCAGTCTGGCAGGACATTGTCGATGTGGTTCGGGCACCTGAGGGCGAGGTGCGCATTGCCATCGTCGGCAAGTACACGGCGCTGTTGGACAGCTACAAAAGCCTGGCCGAGGCGTTGGCCCATGGCGGCATCGCCAACCGGGTGAAGGTCCGCCTCGACTGGGTCGACAGCGAGGCCTTCGAAAACCCCGGCACCGTCGAGCGGCTGGAGGGGGTGCACGGCATCCTGGTGCCCGGCGGCTTCGGCGAGCGCGGCACCGAGGGCAAGATCGAGGCCGTCCGATTTGCGCGCGAGCGCCGCGTGCCGTTCTTCGGGATCTGCTTCGGCATGCAGATGGCGGTGATCGAGACGGCGCGCCACCTGGCCGGCATGCCGACCGCCAGCTCGACCGAATTCGGCCCGTGCGACGTGCCGGTGGTGGGGTTGCTGACGGAATGGACGCGCGGCAACCAGGTGGAGCAACGTCGCGAGGGTGGCGACCTGGGGGGCACCATGCGGTTGGGCGCCTATGAGGCGGTGCTGGCGGAAGGCTCGCTGGTGCGCGCGATTTATGGCACGCCGACGGCGGTGGACCGCCACCGCCACCGCTACGAGGTCAACGTGAATTTCCGCGCGCCGTTGGAGGCCGCCGGGCTGCGCTTTTCCGGCATGTCGCCGGATGGGCTGCTGCCGGAGAACATCGAGCGCGCCGACCACCCCTGGTTCATCGGCGTGCAGGCGCATCCGGAGTTGACCAGCAAGCCGTTCGCGCCGCACCCGCTGTTCCGCAGTTTCATCGCCGCGGCGGTGAAGCAGGCGCGCCTTGTCTGAGAACCGTACAGTCCAGGTCGGCGGCGTGGCGATCGGCAACGATCGGACGCTGGTGGTGATTTCCGGCCCCTGTCAGATCGAGAGCCGGGGTCATGCGCTGGAGGTGGCCGACGCGCTGGTGGCGATGTGCCGCGCCGCCGGCATCGGGCTGATCTTCAAGTCGAGCTATGACAAGGCCAACCGCACCAGCGCCAGTGCGCCGCGCGGTGTGGGCATGGCGGCGGGGCTGGACATCCTGGCCGAGGTGCGTGCGGTTTACGGCTGCCCGGTGCTGACCGACGTGCACGCGCCGGAGCACTGCGCGCCAGCGGCGGCGGCGGTGGATGTGTTGCAGATCCCGGCGTTCCTGAGCCGTCAGACCGACCTGTTGCTGGCGGCTGGCGAGACCGGGGCGGCGGTGAACGTGAAGAAGGGCCAGTTCCTCGCACCTTGGGACATGGTGAACGTGGCTGCCAAGATTGCCTCCACCGGCAACCAACGCATCCTGTTGTGTGAGCGCGGCACCAGTTTCGGCTACAACACGCTGGTGTCGGACCTGCGCGGGCTGCCGATCATGGCGCGCACCGGATATCCCGTGGTGTTCGATGCGACCCATTCCGTGCAGCAGCCGGGCGGGCAGGGCACCTCGTCGGGCGGGCAGCGCGAATTCGCCCCGGTGTTGGCACGTGCCGCCGTCGCCGTGGGTGTGGCCGCGGTGTTCATCGAGGCGCATCCGGACCCCGATGCCGCGCCGAGCGACGGGCCCAACATGATCCCGCTGCGCGCGATGCCGGCACTGATTGCCCGGCTGATGGCGTTCGACGCCCTGGCCAAGAAACCCACTCCCTGAACGAGGATTTTCCCCCGATGATCGACCACAAGATCGGCGACGGCGCCGTTGCTGTCGCCGGCACGAATGTGACCGTGCATTACACCGGCTGGCTGTTCGACGACGCCGCACCTGAGAACAAGGGGCAGAAATTCGACTCGTCGCGCGATCGCGGCGACCCCTTTGCGTTCCCGCTGGGCGCCGGGCGGGTGATCGCCGGCTGGGACCAGGGTGTTGCCGGCATGAAGGTGGGCGGGCAGCGCACCTTGGTGATCCCGCCCGAGCTGGGCTATGGCGCGCGTGGTGCCGGCGGGGTCATTCCGCCCAACGCCACACTGGTGTTCGACGTGGAGCTGCTGGCGGTCGGCTGAGCCGTCGCCATTCGGCAAACCGCAGCCGCCCGATGGTTTCCGCAATCGTCGGTTAAGCATTGCCGCCTAGTTCTCCCTCCGCGATCGGGCCGGTGCATTCGCCTGGATCGATCATACTGGGGAGAACGCGCGGATGGCGATCAGCGACGACACGCAGCGGACACATCCGCGCCTGGCCAATGTGCCGGCAACGCGCCGCCGGGGACTGTTTGGCCTGCCGCTCCTGGCGTTGCGCGCCCGGCTATTCGCCAGCTACGCAGTGCTGATTTTGCTCGCGCTGGGCATGGCTGGCGCTGGCGTCTGGGGGCTGGCGGGCGCGACCGGGCATTTGGTGCAGCTCAAGCAGAGCACCGGGGCGTTGCGGCTGGTCTCGACAGCGCGCGACACGATGGCGGGTTTCGCCCTTGCCCAGGTTCGGTTCATGTTCGATGGCAATGCCGGCGCCTTGGCAACCCTGCCGAATCAGCTGCGTAACGTCTTGGACTCGGCAGGGGGCGCGGTTTCCGGCGGCGCTGCGGCGGCCGCGATCGGCGATGCTTCCGGCCAGGTGGCCGCGGTGGAGCGCACGACCACGCAATTGACTGAGTTGGGCACCCAGGCCGAGGAAGCGCGCACCCGGCTCTACCGGGTCGGACAACGCATGACCCGCGTCACCGAGCGCCTGGCCAAGGATGTGCGCGCCAGGCCCGACGGCGATGGCATCGCCGATGGGCTGGAGATGTCGGTGTTGCAGGCCCAGGTGTCGAACTGGCGCTTCCTGGCCACCCGCGATGTGTCGGCGACCGGCCAGTTCCGGGCTGCCGCCGACGCCTTCCAGTTCGCGCTCACCCGGCTTGATCGGTTCGACGACGCCGACATCGCCCGCCTCGCCGCCGAGGCCGGCCGCCTGGTGGCCGAGTTCCGCGCCGATTTTGGTGCGGCCAGTGTCGCCATGCTGGCGCAATCGGAGCTGTATCGCGGCACCCAGATCGCGCAGGTTGAGGCGTTGGACACCACGCTGAAGGCCGCCGGCACCCTGTTGTCCTCGGCGTTCGAGTCGGCTGAGGGACAGGCGCACGCGGCGCTTGCTACGGCCCGCCGAACCCAGATCGCTCTCGCCGCGGCGTGCCTGCTTGCCGGGCTGCTTGTTGCAGTACTGGTGGCGCGCAGCATCCTGCGCCCACTTGTCGGCCTGACCCGTGCGATGACCAACCTCGCGCAAAGCGACTGGAAAGTGGAGGTGCCCGGGCGGGAGCAGCGCGATGAGATCGGCGCTATGGCTGAGGCCGTGGAGGTGTTCAAGCAGAACGGCATCCTGGCCGACCGCCTGGCTGCTGCCGAGACCGCCACCCAGGCCGCGGCACAGCGCCGCGCCGCGGCCATGGCGGTGCTGGTGCGCGGCTTCGAGGGCCAGGTAGGCGCGCTGGTCGACAGCCTGGGCCGTGCCGCCGGCGAACTGGAAGGCACCGCCACGTCGATGACCGGCACCGCAAGCAGTGCCGACAGCCGCGCCACGCTGGTGGCCGCCGCAGCCAAGCAGATGACCGGCGCGGTGAGCATCGTCGCCGCCTCGGCCGAGGAGTTGGGCGCCTCGATCCGCGAGATCGGCCAGCAGGTGA
The DNA here is from genome assembly GCA_038331165.1 of Acetobacterales bacterium. Taxonomy (GTDB): domain Bacteria; phylum Pseudomonadota; class Alphaproteobacteria; order Acetobacterales; family Acetobacteraceae; genus CAMDGX01. The sequence goes on along the minus strand of JBBQOT010000159.1, from coordinate 1,304 downwards.
CGCAGTCGGCCGCCATCACCGACCGTGCGGCACAGGACGCGGCGCGCACCGATGAGATCGTCAAGGCGCTCGCTGCCGGGGCCCAGCGCATTGGTGACGTGGTGGGGCTGATCAACGAGATCGCCGGCAAGACCAACCTGCTGGCGCTGAACGCCACCATCGAGGCGGCGCGCGCCGGCGAGGCGGGCAAGGGGTTTGCCGTGGTTGCCTCTGAGGTGAAATCGCTGGCCAACCAGACGGCGCGCGCCACCGAGGAGATCGGCCAGCAGGTGCAGCAGATCCAGGCGGCCACCCGCGCGGCGGTGACGGCGATCGACGGCATCGTTGGCACGATCGGCGAAGTCAGCCGGATCGCCACCGGCATCGCCTCGGCGGTGGAGCAACAGGGTATGGCGACGCAGGAGATCGCCCGTTCAGTGCAGCAGGCCGCACAGAGCTCGCACGAGGTTTCGGGCACTATCGGCGAGGTCAGCGAGGCGGCCCGTGACACCGGCCGCTCGGCCGCCGCAGTGCTGGCCGCCGCCGGACAGTTGTCGCGCCAGGCCGACGAATTGTCGCGCGAGGTCGGCAGCTTCATCGCCGGCGTGCGCGCGGCCTAACCCAGGATGCGGCGCGGTGCGGTGGCGCGCTCGCCACGATGCTGCTAGGCAGCGCGCCATCGCCACCCCAGCCATGGATGCCCCGCCGATGAGCGCGATCGCCGACATCACCGCCCTTGAAATCCTCGACAGCCGCGGCAACCCCACGGTGGAAGTGGAGGTGGTGCTGGAAAGTGGCGTCACCGGCCGCGCTGCGGTGCCGTCGGGCGCTTCCACCGGCGCGCATGAGGCGGTGGAACTGCGCGACGGCGACAAGACGCGCTTCGGCGGCAAGGGCGTGCGTATGGCCATCGCCAATGTCGAGGGGGAGATCCTGGAGGCGATCGCCGGCATGGCCGCCACCGACCAGGTGGCGATCGACGAGGCGCTGGTCGCGCTGGACAACACCGCCAACAAATCCCGCCTGGGCGCCAACGCCATGCTGGGCGTATCGCTGGCGGTGGCGCACGCGGCGGCCGAAGCGGTCGGCCTGCCGCTGTACCGCTATGTCGGCGGGGTGTTCGCGCGCACCCTGCCGGTGCCCATGATGAACATCATCAACGGCGGCAAGCACGCCGACAACCAGATCGATATCCAGGAGTTCATGGTCCAGCCGGTCGGCGCGCCGAGCCTGGCCGAAGGCGTGCGCATGGGCTCGGAAATCTTCCAGGCACTGAAGAAGCAGCTGCACGATGCCGGGCACAACACCAATGTCGGCGACGAGGG
>JBBQOT010000158.1:0-6673 GCA_038331165.1 Acetobacterales bacterium | reverse complement strand
GCTTCGTCGCTGGCCGAGGCCGGGTCGGGCGGGCGGATCAGATGCGCCTCGCCGGCATGGCGGAACTCTGCCTCGGGGCGGTCCATGGCGCAGAAGGGGCAGGGGATCAGGAGCATCAGTCGTCCCGCCCCCGGAGGGCGGCGTTCTGTTCGCCGAACGTAGGGGACAAGGGGGCCGCCTCTGACATCAGTGCGCCACTGCGGCCGCCGCCGCCTCGTCGATCAACCGCCCGGTGCGGAAGCGATCGAGCGAGAACGGGGCGGCGATGGGGTGGGGTTCGCCACGCGCGATGGTGTGGGCGAAGACATGGCCGGAGCCGGGCGTGGCCTTGAACCCGCCAGTGCCCCAGCCGCAATTGACGAACAGGCCGGCCACAGGGGTGTGGCCGATGATCGGCGAACGGTCGGGCGTGACATCGACGATGCCGCCCCAGGACCGTAGCATGCGCAACCGGCGCACCGTGGGGAACAGCTCGCACACCGCCTCCAGCGTGTCGCTGGCGACGTGCAGCCCGCCGGTCTGGGAGTAGGAGGTGTAGGCATCCATGCCGGCGCCGATCACCAACTCGCCCTTGTCGGATTGCGACATGTAGGCGTGGATAGTGTTCGACATCACCACGCAGGGCATCACCGGCTTGACCGGCTCGCTGACCAGCGCCTGCAACGGAAAACTTTCCAGCGGCATGCGCACCCCGGCCATGGCCATCAGCACCGAGGTGTGGCCGGCGGCGACCACGCCAATCTTGGGTGCGGCGACGAAGCCGCGCTCGGTCTCCACGCCTGCCACCGCGCCGCCCGGGCCGCGGCGGATGCCGGTTACGGCGCAGTTCTGGATGATGTCCACGCCCAGCGCCGAGGCAGCGCGCGCGTAGCCCCAGGCGACGGCATCGTGCCGCGCCGTGCCACCGCGGCGCTGCAATGCGGCACCCAGCACGGGGTAGCGGATGGTAGGGCTGATGTTCAGGATCGGGCAGAAATCATGCGCCTGCTGCGGCGTGAGGAATTCGTTGTCGATGCCGGCCAGGCGGTTGGCGTGGATGTGGCGGCGGATCACCTGCAGGTCGTGCACGTTGTGCGCCAGCATCATCACGCCGCGCGGCGAGTACATCGTGTTGTAGTTCAGTTCGTGCGACAGCCCCTCCCATAGTTTCAAGCTGTGTTCGTAGAGGGCCGCGGATTCCTCCCACAAATAGTTGGAGCGGATGACGGTGGTGTTGCGCCCGGTATTGCCGCCGCCCAGCCAGCCCTTTTCGACCACGGCGATGTTGCGTACTCCGCACTCGGCGGCGAGATAGAAAGCCGTCGCCAGCCCGTGCCCGCCGGCGCCGACAATCACCACGTCGTACGCCGGCTTGGGCTGGGCATCGCGCCATTGCGGCCCCCAGCCGGTATGGCCGCGCAGCGCCTGGCGCAGCAGGGTGAACAGCGAGAAGTGCATCTACAGGGTGAAGCGGGCGATCGCCGCCTCCAGCTCGCGCTGGGCCTGTTCTGCGGCGGCGCGCGCCTGTTCGAGGCTGCGGCGCAGCACTTCCATGCGGGTTTCCTGCGCTTCCAGCTGGCGCAGCAGCCGGCCGTGCAGCGCGTCGTTCGCGGGCACGGCGCCGAGGTTGCGGCGGATGCGCTCCTGGTCGGTGTCGATCTCGGCGGCCTGGGTGCGCAGGCGCTCGACCTCGGCGGTCTTCGATGCCCTGGCGGCCCGCAAATCCACCAGCCGTTGCAGCGCCACCCGCGCGGCAGGGTCGAGCCCTTGCAGGCCCATCACCCGCAGCACCGCCGGTTCACCTTCCAGCAGCGCCACATTCTGGCGCGCGACGCGGTCTTGCCGCACCGTGATCACGCGGCTTTCGCCCGGTTTCAACGCCACCGAGAAACGCCATGCCGCCGCCGTCTCCTCCACGGGTGCCAAGGCCGGGTCGCCGACCAGCGTCGAGGCCGGCCGCTTGGCGATCTCGACCAGCAGGTCGCGTGGCTCGTTGGCCGGGGCCTTGAGCGTTACCTGCGTGGTCCAGCGCAGCCGTTCGTTGATGTTCAGCACGCCCTGGCTGGCACTGACTTGCGCCAGGCTTGTTGCCTCGTCCTGTTTCCATTCCGCCGTCGTGCGCAGATCCTCGGCGAAGGACAGCAGGCGGCTCTCCCCGGCCGGTAATCCGCCGAGACGGGCGTCGCCTGCGAACATCGCCGGGGAAGACGGGTCATACAAGGTCAGCACCCCGGCGGGCAGGCTGGTCGGCGTGTCGTTGGTGATCCGGATCGCGGCCAGCGGATGTAGACGGCCGGGGTGCACCAGGCCGATACGGCGGGCGGCGACCTCGCGGTCGAGGATCGGCAGGCTTGCCGTGTGGCCCGCCGCGAGGGTGATTTTCGCGGGCAGCACGAACACCGTCTCCTGCGCGCCCTCGGTCGCAGCGGCGGCTTCGGCGGGGGCTGCCATCACCGGCGGACGGGCCCGCGCCACCTCGTTCTGCGCGAACCCGGCGGCGCGTGAGGCGGGTGCCATCGGTGCGGGCGGCGGCGGCGGGGCGGCATCGGCCATGGCGGTGGCGCGCGTGTCCACGCCGGGCAGGATGCGGCCCAGCACCTCCACCGGCACCTCTGGCCGCTGCACGAAATAGCTGCGGTACAGCGCCTGGCGGAAGGTGACGGGGTTGCCGTACTGCAGCGCCACCTCCACGCCGTTCCAGTCCGCACCTGTGGTGTTCTCCAGCACCGCCCAGCCTTGCAAGCGTGCCTTGGCGCCATCCCCGGATGGCAGCACCACGCGATAGGTGACCTTCCACAGCGGGGCGCCGATCACATAGCCCACCCGCACAATGCGGGTGCCAGTGCCCGGTGCGGTCAGCGTCAGTAGCCGGGAACTCTGGCCCGCATCGCGCTTCAATGCCTCCAGCGCGCGGCCGATACGTGCCCGCAGCACGGGGTCGGCAACCTGCACCGCCTCGACCTCCTCCAGCACGAACTGGCGCAGCCCTTCGGCGGTCAGCAAGGTTACTCTGGTGCGGTCCACCGCGCCGTCGCGGATCGCCGTCTCGGGCATTCTTTCGGCGCGCAGTAGCCGGCCCGCCATTGGCCGGGCGCCGCGCACCTCCAACTCTACGCCGCGCAGCGCATTGAGGTAGGCGAGCGGGTCGCCCAGCGCCTCGGGCCCGAACGGCACGTCGCCAAACGCCGCCTGTGCGCCATCGCGGCCTGGCAGGGTGGCACGGCCAACGCCGCCGCTGGTGTCGAATACCACCAGCGATTTCAGCACATCGTCGACCTGATCGAGCGGAATCGATAGCCGCAAGGTCGCCTCGCCATTCGCCGGGGCGGCATACTCGACGTAGCCGACGCCGCCGGAGGACAGCATCACCCGAGTGAGAACGGGTGCTTCCTGCGCCCTCGCCACGGCGGGGGCGAGCAGCAAAGCTGCCAGGACCGCCACTCGTGTGTTGCGCATGCCTTGCACCCCTTTTTCCCCGGCCCAAGGCGAGGGCTCTGCCCTCGACCCGCTGGGGCGTTGCCCCAGACCCCTTCCATTCGAGGGTCCAGGGGGCTCGGCCCCCTGGTTTTGCCTTATCTGTAGGCGAACGCCTTGTCGGCGAGGTCGATCAGCGGGAACTCATCCTTTTCGTTCCAGTAGTCCTGGGTATGCTCCCAGTCCTTCTTGTCGCCGCGCTTGGGCAACAGGTGCATGGAACGGAGCAGATAATTCGGGTTGAAGTTCTCCTCGTCGATCCACGGCTGGATCTTCATGTCGCGGTCCTCGTCACGCAGGGTCGGGGTCACCTGTTGCACGCCGTGTTCTTTCATGTGGCCGAGCAGGCGGCAGACGAAATCGGCCACCAGGTCGGAGCGCAGGGTCCAACTGGCGCGGAAATAGCCGAACACCCAGGCCAGGTTGGGCACGCCGGTGAACATCATGCCGCGATAGGTCACCGTGTCGGCCCAGTCCACCGGCGAGCCGTCAACCGTGAAGGCGATGTCGCCCATCACGCTCATGTGGAAGCCGGTAGCGGTGATGATGATGTCGGCTTCCAGCACCGTGCCGGACTTCAGTGCGATGCCGCCCTGGGTGAAGCGTTCGATCTCGTCAGTCACCACGCTGGCCTTTCCCGAGGCGATGCCCTTGAACAAATCGGCATCGGGCACGAAGGCGATGCGCTGGCGCCAGGGGCGGTAGCTCGGGGTGAAATGGGTGTCGATGTCGTAGTCCGGCCCAAGCTCCTTGCGCACCGCGCCGAGCAACTCGGCCTTCACCTTCTCCGGTTCGCTGAACGAGCGGTTGGTGAAGATGGCGCTTTCCAACAGGATCTTCTTGCGCACGATCTCGTGGATCCAGGTCTCGTCGATCTGCAACCGGCGCAGTTCATCAGCCAGTTCGATGGCATTGCGGCCAGTGCGGAAAAAGGTCGGCGAGCGTTGCAGCATGGTAACGTGCCCGGCCGTGTCGGCCATCGCCGGGATCAGCGTGGCGGCGGTGGCGCCGGAACCGATCACGACGACTTTCTTGCCGGCATAGTCCAGGTTCTCGGGCCAGTTCATCGGGTGGATGATCGGACCCTTGAAGTTCTCCATGCCCGGCCATGTCGGCGTATAGCCCTCGGAGTGGCGGTAGTAGCCCTGGCACATCCACAGGAAATTGCAGGTGAAGCGGCGGGCCTCGCCGGTTTCGGTGCGCGTTGCCTCCACCGTCCAACGCCTGGTGGCGCTGGACCAGCTTGCCGCCGAAATCTTGTGGCCGTAGCGGATGTGGCGGTCGAGGTCGTTCTCCTCGATCACCTCGCCCATGTAGGTGCGGATCTCATCCGCGGTGGCAATCGGCGTGCCGGTCCAGGGCTTGAAGCGGTAGCCGAAGGTGTACAGGTCGCTGTCCGAGCGGATGCCAGGGTATTTGTGGGTCCACCACGTGCCCCCAAAGGTTTCCTGCGCCTCCAGCACCACGAAGCTGGTGCCCGGGCGCTGATGCGTCAGGTGATAGGCGCCACCGATGCCGGAAATGCCGGCGCCAACGATGAGCACGTCGAAATGCTCCGCATCCTGCGCCGAAGGGCGAAGCACGAGCGTGGCGGTGTCGTTCATCGGGTCGGTTCCTCGCTGTCGGTCAGGCCCCGGCGTGGCGGCCAGGGATCGGTTTCAACTGACACCATAAGCCCGGGCGCGGGCGATGCCTACATGCCGTCGGGACCGGCCGGTCCTGCGTATCCCAGCGCCTTGAAGAGAAAGCGTTCCTGCATAGGTCAACGATTATGCCGCGTGGCTGTAGTAGCCGAGCCGCTGGCCCTCTACATGCCGCCGGGATAGGCCGGCCCACCGCCACCTTCCGGGGTTACCCAGTCGATGTTCTGCGTGGGGTCCTTGATGTCGCAGGTTTTGCAGTGCACGCAGTTCTGCGCGTTGATCTGCAGCCGCGGGGCACCTTGCTCGGCGCCGACAATCTCGTACACGCCGGCGGGGCAATAGCGGGTCTCGGGGCTGCGGTATTTCTCCCAGTTCACCGCGATGGCCAGTGTGGGGTCGCGCAGTTGGAGGTGCACCGGCTGGTTCTCCGCGTGGTTGGTGTTGCTGATGAACACCGAGGAATTGAGGTCGAAGCTGATCTGGCCATCGGGCTTGGGGTATTCGATCGGCTTGCACATCGTCGCCGGCTTCAGCGTGTCGTGGTCGGGGTGCTTGTTTCGCAACGTCCACGGTGCCTGGCCGCGGAACACGAAGGCATCCAACGCGGCGGCCACCAGCCCGCCATACAGCCCCCACTTGGCAAAGCCCGGGCGGATGTTGCGCACGCCCTGCAACTCGTCATGCAGCCAGCTTTCGCGGAACATCGTTTCGTACTGCGCCGGCTCGGCCGGATTGGCATCGTCGGCTAAGCATTCGGCCACTGCCTCCGCGGCCAGCATGCCAGACTTCATGGCGGTGTGGGTGCCCTTGATCTTCGGCACGTTGAGGAAGCCCGCGGTGTCGCCCACCAGGCAGCCGCCCGGGAAAGTCAGCTTCGGCAGCGACTGGATGCCGCCCTCGCTGATCGCGCGTGCGCCATAGGCGATGCGCCGCCCTCCCTCGAAATGCGGCCGCATCGACGGGTGGGTTTTGAGGCGCTGCATCTCCTCGAACGGCGACAGCCACGTGTTGCTGTAGTCCAGCCCGATGACATAGCCATAGCTCACCAGGTTCTTGCCCCAGTGGTACAAGAATGATCCGCCATAAGTGGCGCTGTCGACCGGCCAGCCGATGGTGTGGATCACCAGCCCCGGCTTGTGGTTCTCAGCTGGAATTTCCCACAGTTCCTTGATGCCGATGCCATAGGTCTGCGGGTCGCGGCCCTCGCGCAGGTTGTATCGAACCATCAACTTCTTGGTCAGCGAGCCATGGCAGCCCTCGGCGAAGATGGTGTAGCGCGCGCGCAGTTCCATGCCCGGGGCATAGTTCGGCCCGTGCGCGCCGTCGCGGGTGATGCCCATATCCCCGGTGGCGATGCCGACCACCCGGCCGTCCTCCTCCAGCACTTCGGATGCGGCAAAGCCGGGGTAGATCTCAACCCCGAGTTCCTCGGCCTGGGTCGCCAGCCAGCGGCAGACATTGCCCAGCGAGGAGATGTAGTTGCCCTCGTTGTGCATCGTCGGCGGCGTCGGCAGGCGGATGTCGGCGACCGCCGTGAGGTAGAGAAACTTGTCGACCGTGGCCGGCGTGTCCAGCGG
>JBBQOT010000157.1:0-6727 GCA_038331165.1 Acetobacterales bacterium | reverse complement strand
CGCCGGCCTTGACGCCGAGATCAATCAGTTCGCCGACCTTGCTGATGCCTTCGCCGTACATGATGTCGAACTCGACCTGGCGGAACGGCGGTGCGAGCTTGTTCTTCACCACCTTCACCCGGGTCTGGTTGCCCACCACCTGTTCGCGGTCCTTGATCTGGCCGATGCGACGGATTTCAAGCCGGATGGAGGCGTAGAACTTCAGCGCGTTGCCGCCGGTGGTGGTTTCGGGGTTGCCGAACATCACGCCGATCTTCATCCGGATCTGGTTGAGAAAGATCAACATGGTGTTGCTGCGGCTGACGCTGCCGGTGATTTTGCGCAGCGCCTGGCTCATGAGGCGGGCGTGCAGGCCCATGTGGCTGTCGCCCATCTCGCCTTCCAGCTCGGCGCGCGGAACCAGGGCTGCCACGCTGTCGATCACCAGCACGTCGACAGCGCCGGAGCGCACCAGCGTGTCGGTGATTTCCAGCGCCTGTTCGCCGGCATCGGGCTGGGAGATCAGCAGGTTATCGACATCGACCCCGAGTTTGCGGGCATAGATCGGGTCAAGCGCGTGCTCGGCGTCGATGAAGGCACAGGTGCCACCGCGCTTCTGCGCCTCGGCGATGGCATGCAGCGCCAGGGTTGTCTTGCCCGAGCTTTCCGGACCGTAGATCTCGATGATGCGCCCGCGCGGCAAGCCGCCGATGCCAAGCGCCAGATCCAGCCCGAGCGAGCCGGAGGGGATGGTGGCGATGTGCTCGTCCTGGGTGCGCGCGCCCATGCGCATGATCGAGCCTTTGCCGAAGGCGCGCTCGATCTGCACCATAGCGGCGTCGAGCGCCTTGTTCTTGTCCATCAGATGGCTCCGGGGAAGCAGCGTGGCGGGAATGGGCGGCGAGATGTTCGTTTACGACCTGCATCCGAGTCCCGCGAAGGCGCCACAGTGCTGGCGGGCCGGGAAGACGCATGCGGCTGTGTCGGAATGTTTCGATGACAACGCGTCGTTGGGAATTTGATCATGCTATGTTCCAAACGCGAGCAACGCGGAACGTAAACAGAACATGAAGAAGAGGCAAGAGGCCTATCGCCCTGCCATCAAGCAACCGGCTCCCGTGACGGAACTGGGCTGTCCCGGTATACGGCGGTTGGGCGCGCCACTGCCGCCACCCGTGCGGCGAGATCGCGCAACGAGTACGGCTTGGGCAGAAAGGCCGTGGCCGACGCGTCGATGGCGCCATGCAGCGGCACCTCGGCATAGCCCGAAACGATAATCGCCGGCAGCGTCGGGCGCCCCAGGCGTGCGCGCACCTCCTGCGCCAGCGTCGCACCGTCGATGCCCGGCATCACCATGTCGGTGACCACGCAGCATAGCGCGGCGTCAGGCGTGAGCAGCGCCAGCGCCGACTCGCCGCAATCGGCCGCCAGCACCCGCCAGCCCTGCCGCTCCAGGGCGCGCTGGGCCAGGCGGCGTATCGCGTCCTCGTCCTCGACCAGCAGTACCAGGCCGCCTTCCGCCGGGCGGGATTCGGCGGCCTTTGGCAGCGGGGGCGCGGCGGCCGCGGGGGCGGCGCTGCGCGGCAACAGGATACGGAACACGCTCCCCTGCCCCGCTGTGCTCTCAACCTCCAGGAAACCGGCAGATTGGCGCACGATGCCCAGCACGGTGGACAGGCCCAGCCCGCTGCCGCGGTCGTGGCGTGTGGTGAAGAAGGGTTCGAAAATGCGCGGCAGGACCTCAGGTGCGATGCCGGTGCCGGTATCCTGCACCTCCAGCATCACGTAGCGGCCGGCGGGGATGGCTTCCACCCCGCCGGGTTGCGCCGCCAGCAGGGTTCGCCGGCCGGTGCGCAGGACCAGCGTGCCGCCGTTCGGCATGGCATCGCGGGCATTGATCGACAGGTTGACCAGCACCTGGTCGAGTTGACCGGGATCGACGGTGACAAAGCGGCCGGGCTCGTCAAGCTCCACCTGGAGCTGCACCCGCTCGCCCAGGCTGCGGCGCAGCAGCGGAGCAAGTGCCGCCACCGCGCTGTTCACCGCAACGACGCGCGGCTGCAAGGTCTGCTGGCCTGCGAAGGCGAGAAGCTGGCGCACCAGGGCGGCCCCGCGCCGGGCACCACCGAGGATCATCGTCACGTCCTCGCGCGCGTCGTCGGCCAACCCTTGGCGGTCGGCCAGCGATTCGCCGGCGCCGATGATCGCCTGGAGCAGATTGTTGAAATCATGCGCCACCCCCCCGGCGAGTGCGCCGATCGCCTGAAGCTTGCGCGCCTGGACCTCGCCAGTGGCAGCCTCTGGCGTCGGGTCGAGGGTCAGGACCGCGCCGCTGACCTGGCCATCGGCCTCCACGATCGGCGCGATCGACAGCTCAACGCGGCACGCGGTGCCGCCCGCGGCGACGATGGCGGTGGCCAGCTTGGTGGCCGACGGGGTGGCGCGAACCATCGCTGCCTCAACCGCCTGCACGGCTGACGCCGCCGCCGCGGGCAACAACAGGTCCGCCAGAGTCGCCGGCATGGCGGTGTGCGGGCCGAGGAGACGGGCGAGTGCCATGCTGTGGCACACCAGCCGCAGGTCGCGGTCGGCCACCGCGCGCGGCCGTGCGTCGCCCTCGAAGATCTGCCGCACGGCGGGGTCGGCCAGGGTGGCGAGTGCGTGCAGCACCGGCGTGCCACCGGCCGCGGCACGGCCCCGGCCCAGCATGGAGGTGAAGCGGCTCATGGGGCACGGCCCCGCAACCGCCAGACATAGGCGATGATCTCGGCCACCGGGGCGAAGAACTCGGCTGGTATCGCGCGGTCCAGTTCGTGCGGGTACAGCGCGCGCGCCAGCGGCGGGTTGGCGACAATCGGCACCTGGTGTTGCGCAGCAGCTTCGCGGATTCGCGCGGCCATCGAGTCGACTCCTTTTGCGACGATACGTGGCGCGGCATCGCTGTCGCGCGCATAGGCCAGGGCTACAGCATAATGGGTCGGGTTTGTAATGACCACGGTTGCCTTTGGCACGGCGGCCAGCATGCGTCGGCGGGCACGTTGCAGGCGGATACGGCGCAACCGCGCCTTGATGTGCGGGTCGCCATCCATTTCCTTCGCCTCGTCGCGCAGCTCCTGGCGGGTCATGCGCAGGCTGCGGTGGTGGCGGATGCGGGTGATCAGGATGTCGGCGATCGCGATCAGCGCCTGGGCCACCAGCATGGCGATCATCACGCGCAGTACCAGGCCGGCGGTGCGCGCGGTGAGCATCGCGGCGTCCCAATCGGCGGCGGCGAACAGCGCGGGCAGTGCTGATTGCAGCACCATCCACGCGGCGATGGCGGCCACCGCGATCTTGATCACCGATTTGGCGGCGGTGATCAGCGTGGTGACGCCGAAGACACGGCTCAGGCCCTGGCGCAGCGACAGTCTTTTGGCGTCGGGTAGCGCCGCCTTCAGATGCAACAGAAAGCCGGTCTGCAACAGCGTCGCCAAGGAAGCGCAGGCGATGACAACCACCAGGAAGGGCAGCACCGCACTCGCCAGCGCATGCACCGACAGGCGCACGGCCGCTTGCGGGCTCAGCGTGTGGGCGTGTTCCACCAGCGCGCCAAGGCGGCGCACCAGCGTGTGGCCCAGGCCGGGTGCGGCCATCGCCAACACCAGCGCCGCGGCCGACAGCACGGCAAGCGCCGGCAGCTCGGGCGACAGCGCCACCTGGCCTTCCTCGCGCGCCCGTTCGAGGCGTCGGCCGGATGGGGCTTCGGTCTTGTCGTCCTGGTCGGCGCCTTCGGCCACCGTCTATAGCCCCGGCAGGGTGGCGAAGCCGGCGCGCACGGCGGCCAGCCAGGCGAACAGCACGGCGCCGCCGAGCAGGCCCAGCAGCAGGAAACCACCAGCGATCTGCCCGGGCATGACCGCGAAGTACAACTGGATTTGCGGCACCAGCCGGCTGACGACGCCCAAGGCAAGGTTCCAGACGATGGCGGCAACCACGAAAGGTGCGGCCAGGCGCAGCGCCAGGGCGAAGCTGCCCGACACCGCTGCCACCACCGCCTGGGCCGCGTCGCCGGGCGGCAGGCGCAGGCCCGGGGGAAGCACGTGATAGCTGCCCTCCAGCGCCGCCAGCGGCAGCGCATGCAGGCCGGCGGCCATGATGGCGACCGGGGCAGCCAGCGCGAACAACCGTGCCAACGCGGAGGTTTGCGGGCCGAGTTGCGCGTCGGGTTGCAGCACGTTGGCCAGGCCGATCACGCCGGCGATGATCTGGCCGGCGATCGGCAGGGCCAGCATCAGCAGGCGCGCCAGCCCGCCCAGCCACAGCCCGGTCACCACCTCGCCGGCCACCGCCAGCAACGCAGGCAGGCCATCGGGCGGCATGGCAGGCAAGCCGGGGCCGACGACCGGCAGCAGCACCAGGGTGAAGGCAACTGCCAGCCCCGCCCGCACCGGCGACGGCACCTCGACCTCGCCCATGCCAGGCAGCAGCATGAAGGTGCTGGCAACACGGGCCAGCACCAGCACAAAGGCCGAAGCCCAACCGGGGAGCGATGCCAGGAAGGCGGTGTCCTCGGCGCTCACTGCCCGCCAACCGCAACCATGCGGTCGAAGATGCCCTGGGTATAGGCGGTCAGGGTGGCAAGCATGAATGAGCCGAACACAGCCAGTGTGACGCCGATGCCGATCGCCTTGGGCAGGAACGCCAGGGTCTGTTCGTTGATCTGGGTGATCGCCTGCAACAACGACATCACCAGGCCGATGGCCAGGGCGGCCAGCAGCGGTGGGCCGCCGATCTTGAGCACCATGATCATGGCGTCGCGCAACAGCATCGCCACGTCGCTTTCCTGCATCGCCCCGCCCTTTTGCCGGAGGCGCCGCCCATCCATGCCGCGCAAAGCCGCGGGTTAGATCGGCATGCGCATGATGTCCTGATAGGCCTGCACCACACGGTCGCGCACGGCGACCGTGGTTTGCAGCGCCAGTTCCGCCTTGGCCACCGCGGTGACCACGTCGGTGATGTTGCCGCCGCCGGAGATCGCCTGCATCGCCCCATGCTCGGCCGTACGCGCAGTGTCGATCACTGATGCGACGGCACGCGACAGGGCGCCGGCGAAGTCCGTTCCTCCCGGCGCCTCCGCGCGCCCCTGGGCGCCGCTTTCGACCGCGCGATAGGCGGCAAGGGCAGCGATGGCGGGCAAGGCCATGGTGCTACTTCAACATGTCGATGGTGCGCGACAGCATGCCGCGCGATACCTGAAGAACGTTGAGGTTGGCGCTGTAGCTGCGCTCGGCCTCCTTCATGTCCATCACTTCGACGAAGCTGTTGACGTTGGGGGTGCGCACATACCCGCGCGCGTCGGCCGCCGGGTGGCCGGGGTCGAAGCGCAGCGGCAACTCGCCGGTGTCGCGGCCGATTTTTTTCACCTTCACGGTCTCGGCCCCCAGCGAGCGGTCCATGGCGTTGGCAAAGGTGATCGTCTTGCGGCGATAGGGCTGGGTCTGCGGCGAGGTGCCGGTGGTGTCCTGGTTGGCCAGGTTTTCGGCGATGACCCGCAGGCGCGAGGTCTGAGCCGTCATGCCGCGGGCCGAGATGGTGAGCGCCTTCTGCAGGTCCATTTCGGGGTTCCTTGCTACCGGCCGGCCGCAATGCGGAACATGCCGAGGTATTTGCTGTACAGGCCAGTCACCAGCGAATGCGCCGATTCCGCATCGGCCACCTTGCCGAGTTCGGCGTCAAGAACAACAGAGTTGCCGTCCGGCGCATGCTCGCCGTGCTGCGTGCGCCCGTCCGGCGGTGCGCGGCGGGAGGCAAGATGGCCGGGATGGGTCAGCAGCGGAGCGGTGCCGGGGCCGCGCGCCAGCAACTCGGCGAACGGCTTGATGTCGCGCGCCTTCCAGCCCGGCGTGTCGGCGTTGGCGATGTTCTGGGCCAGCATTTCCTGCCGCCGGCCGATCCAGGCCAGGCGCCGGTCGGCGAGGTCGAATAGGGCCGATCGCGTGGAGTGCGTTTGGGCAGCGTGCGTTTTGGTGAGGTCCATGGGCGGCGCCTTCTGAAGCGGGCGCATTCTGCAAGGGCAAGTGCTGACGAAGGGTAAATGCTTGGCCACGGCGGCGTTAACCGTTTGGCAGGGGCACCCGGGGCATGAATGGGCGGCGATGACAGCGACCGCGCCCCCCGCCACGCCGCCCGAAACCGACGCTTTCGCCAGTTCAGCACTGGCAGGTTGGCCGGCGGCCGTGTCGGCGGTCCCCGCCGCCGAGCAGGATGCCGAGGCGGTGCGCGCGTTGCTGCGTCTGGCACGCGGCATCACGTCATCGGGGCGGCGCGTGGACCTGCACGGGCTCGACCGGATGGTGGGGCGACTATGCGCGCGCTGCCTCGACCTGCCGCCGGCCGACGGGCGGCGCATGAGGCTTCTGCTGACAGAACTGCACGTCGAAATCGGCTCGCTGAACGCAACGATGGCCACCGCACCACCCTGATATCGTGACCCTCCCTGGCAAAAGGCCATGGCATGACGATGAACTCCTTGATGATGGCAACGGCCGCCCTGGTGGCGGTACTGGCCCTGGTGCTGCTGGCGCAACGTGCCGCGCGCTGGGGCGGCCTGGCGCCGCGGGCGGTCGGCGGTGGGCGGCTGGTGCTGGTCGAGACAGTGGCGCTGGACCCGCGCCGGCGGCTGTGCCTGGTGCGCTGCGATGACCGCCACATGCTGTTGCTGACCGGAGGAACGCAGGATCTGGTGGTGGGCTGGGTTGAGCGCGAACCG
>JBBQOT010000156.1:0-6738 GCA_038331165.1 Acetobacterales bacterium | reverse complement strand
TGCCCCGCCCCCACCCGCCACCGCCACGACGATCGCAACCTCCTACACCGGCAGCTTCACCCAGGACGACGAGATGCAGCTCTTCCCGCTGCATCTCGGCCTGCCGGCACAGGTCACGCTGGTGTCGTTCGGCTATGCCGGCGGCACCAACGCGGCGGGCCAGGCCATCCCCCGCGGTGGCTTTGATTCCGTGCTCGCCCTGTTCAACGCCGCCGGCGCGCTGCTCGCCCAGAACGACGACGGCGGCTTCAACGTGCCCACCGAGACGCTGACCGGCACCACCTTCGATGCCTATCTGTCGCGCAACCTCGCCGCCGGCGACTACTTCATAGCGCTGGCGCAATTCGACAACCTCGCCCTCGGCCCGCTGTTGTCCAGCGGCTTCGCCCGCACCGGCGGCACCAGCTTCACCACCAGCTTCCGCTGCCTCGACGCCCAGCCCAAATTCAACGACGTCAGCGGCCTGCCCGGCTGCGGCCGCACCGGCAACTGGGCCTTCGACGTGCAGGTCGAAGCCCCCGAACCCGCCAGCATGGCCCTCCTGGGCATCGCCCTGCTCGGCCTGGCGGCCCCCCGAATCCATCGGGCACGCCAGCCATAGAACCCGCGCCCGCGCTCCTGTAGTCTGCCGCCAACGGCAACCTGCGGGAGCACCAGCATGAACGGCGTCATCTTCGAACACATCCACCTGCGCAGCCCCGACCCCGAGGCAACCGCGCAGTTCTACCAACGCATGTTCGGCGCCGAAATCATCCGCTCGATCGTCGCCGGCGCCCCGCGCATCGACATCAAGCTGGGCGGCATGGACATCTTCGTCGCCCCCGTGGCCCCTGGCAGCGACGTCGCCCCGCCGCCGCGCACCCCCTACCAGGGCCTCGATCATTTCGGCCTGCGCGTGCCCGACCTCGACGCCGCCGTGGCGACCCTGCGCGAAAAGGGCGCCGAGTTCACCATGGAGCCGACCAATCTGCGCCCCGGCCTGCGCATCGCCTTCGTCCGCGGCCCCCAGGGCGTGTCGATCGAACTGCTCCAACGCGACCCCGCCTGACAGGGAGGCCGAAATGCCCACGCTCGTCACCCACGCCGCCGACGCCAGCTTCGAACGCGGCCTGCGCGCCTTCTTCGAATACCGCCACCTCGGCATCCCCCAGGCCACCGACGGCAAATTCGGCGCCCACGTCATCCGCGCCATCCCCGACACCCACGCCGAACCGCAATGGCACCTGCACGAGCTGGATTTCCAGTTCGTCTACATCCTCAAGGGCTGGGTGGAATTCGAATACGAAGACGCCGGCCACGTCCGTCTGGAAGCCGGCAGTTCCGTCCTCCAGCCCCCCCGCGTGAAGCACCGCGAAGTCCGCCACAGCGACGACATCGAAATCCTCGAAATCACCTCCCCAGCCGAGTTCGTCACCAGGGTTGTCGAAGCGCCGTAAAGCAGAAGAAAGCGGCCACGAAGGCACAAAGACACGAAGCAGAAAGCGAAGGCACGCACACCATCTTGGTGGCTCCTTGGTGTCTTCGTGTCTGCGTGGCCGCTTTCTTTCACGATACCGCACGCGCCAGGGAGGTTTTCGAACGGGCCCTATCCCCCCCGCCGATACTCCTTCATCGCCTTCACCAGCCGATCATGCGGCAGCGCATGGATCACCCGCCCCTCTCGCCCGGTCATCGTCTCCGCAGCACACATGGCATTGAGAATGGCCTCCTCGGTCGCCTCCGCCGCCGCCTGGAACAGCGCCGTCATCGCCTCCGGCGCCAGCATCTTCACCTCGCTCACCGCATCGCCCTGCCGCACCGTATTGCCGGTGGAGAACGCGATAAAGATATCCCCCGACCCATTCCCCCCGATCCCACCAACCCAGGCCAGCCCCGTCGTCGCCCGCCGCGCCAGCCGCTGGCACTGGATCGGCAGCAGCGGCGCATCCGTCGCCAGCACCACGATAATGCTCCCGGCCTCGCGCGGCACGGTACGGTGCGAGGGGACGATATCCGCCCCGATCATCCGCCCCACCGGCACCCCATCCACCCGGAACAGTTCCCGCGAACCGTAGTTGCTCTGCACCAGCGCCCCCACCGTCCACCCGTCCACCACGCGCGACGCTGTCCCGGTGCCGCCCTTGAACTCGTGGCAGATCATCCCGGTCCCGCCGCCGACATTGTCTTCCGGCACCGGCCCCGATTTCGCCGCCTCGATCGCCTCGATCGCCAACTCCGTCGTCACCGGAAAGCTCTCGCTCTCCGAAAGCCACCCGTCATAGGTCTCGGCCGCCACCGGCAGATGAAAATTCTGCGTCGCCCCCGCCTTCAACGCCGCCGCGCTGATCGCATCGCGCACAATGCCCACCGACCAGGTGTTGGTGATGCAGATCGGCGCCCCCAGCAGCCCCTGCTCGGCCAGCCACGGCAGCCCCGTCATCTCGCCATTGCCGTTGAACGAATGCGTGCCGGCGAAACAATACTCCTGCCAGATCTCCGGCCCGCGCGGCCATATCGCCGTCACCCCGGTGCGCACCACATGCGGCGCATCGCGGATCAACGTCGCCACCCCCACCCGCACCCCCGCCACATCGGTGATCGCATTCCACCGCCCGGTGGGCAGCACCCCGGTGCTGATGCCAAGATCCCTAAGCCGTGCCTTCGTCATCCCGATTGCCTCCATCGTCCGATCAGGCTTGGATGGAACCACCGCACGGCATCGCCTGCAAACAGGGGCCCGACCATGGACGCCACAACGAACATCGCACTCCCCACCGACCGCGTGCGCGCGCGCATCGACGGCGCCGTCGGCTGGATCATCTTCAACAACCCCGCCCGCCGCAATGCGATGAGCCAGGACATGTGGGAAGCCGTCCCCCTGGCGCTCGACGTCATGGAAGCCGACCCCGCCGTGCGCGTCATCGTCCTCACCGGGGCAGGGGACCGCGCCTTCGTCGCCGGCGCCGACATCAGCCAGTTCAACGAACTCCGCTCATCGCCCGAAACCGTGGCCAAATACGACGGCATCTCCGACGAAGCCAGCCGCCGCATCGCCCGTTCGCCAAAACCCACCATCGCCATGATCCAGGGCTACTGCATCGGCGGCGGCGTCGGCATCGCCGTCTGCTGCGACATGCGCATCGCCGCCGAGGGCGCGAAATTCGGCGTCCCCGCCACCCGCCTCGGCCTCGGCTACGGCCATGGCGGCGTCAAGCGCCTGATGGACCTGGTCGGCCCCAGCCACACCAAGGAAATCTTCTACACCGCCCGCCACTTCTCGGCCCAGGAAGCCCGCGACATGGGCCTCGTCAACCGCGTCCTGCCCGAGGCCGAACTCGAACCCTACGTCGCCGCCTACTGCGCCACCATCGCCGACAACGCCCCCATGACCATGTTCGCCCTCAAGCGCACCGTCGAGGAACTCCTCACCCTCGCCCCCGGCGCCGACCTCGCCGAATCCGACCGCCTCGTCGCCGCCTGCTTCGCCAGCGAAGACTATATCGAGGGCCGCACCGCCTTCATGGAAAAGCGCAAGCCGGTCTTCAAGGGGCGCTGACAGCCCCCGCCGTCACGGCAGAAGCCCATCGCGCACCAGCCGCCGCACCACGGTGGTCGAGCCGGACAGCGTCATGTGTCCGTAGTCGAACAGTAGCGGCCCGCCATCCTCGGCGCGTTCCAGGCAGCGTTCCCCATCGCACAGCGCCGCGTGCAGCGACACGTACCGAACCGCCCGGGGGGCCAGCGCGTCGCGCAACGCGCGGTCGATATCCTGCGGGCCAATCAGCCGGCGGCTTGCGGCGAAGTCCGGCTGGCTGCGCAGCATCCCCAGCGCCAGAAGCTCCGGCAACGCGCCGCGATACGTCATGGTCGGACCGATCACCGTCACCGCATGGCCCATCCGCGCCAGCGCATCCAGCGTGCGGCCCAGCGCTGCCGGATCGTCCGGCTTCCAGGACGCCGCCAGGATCACCCCGTCCAGCCGGGTGTGCGGTAGGAAATCGCCGAACACCATCGCCTTGATGTCCGCGCAGCGCCGGCCGGTCGATGGCGTCCCGGCATCGATCAGCGGGCGGCACGCGGCCCCGGTGGCCACCAGGACATTCAGCTGCGGCAAGACCGCCTGCAATCCATGCACCAGGTGGAACGCAGTGCTGTCGCCCAGCAGCAGCACATTGCGCCGCGCCGGGTCCAGGCGCAGGCACGCAGCCGGATCGAATGACGCGGCATGCTCCCCCAGCATGACGAAGCACGGGTCCGCCTCGCCCGTCTCGCCGACCGACAGATAGGCGGCGGTGGCCACAACCGCCGGCGCAAACCGCCCAGGCACCCCATCCGCCAGGCAGATCAACCCGCCGGTCACAGCCGCCAGTGCGGCACCGCCGGCCGCGAAACGGAACGCCGCCCGCCGCGTCGCCAACACGCGGCCGTCGCGAAACGGCCGCTCGACGAACCACCAGGTCAGCCACCCCAGCACCAGCCCCACGCCGATCGTCGCCAGCTTGTCCACCGCGTCTATGGTGCTGAACGTGGCGCCGAGCCGGTTTTTGAACACGATCAGCGGCCAATGCCACAAGTACAGCGAATAGGAAATCCGCCCCACCAGCACCAACGGCGGCAGCGCCAGCAGCCGCCCGATCACCAGCCCGCCGCCATCGCGCCCGGCCAGGATGATGAACGCAGCACCCAGGCACGGCGGCACCGCCGCCAGCCCCGGAAACGCCGTCGTCGGGCTGTAGGTCAGGCTGACACCCAGGATCAGCGCTACCCCCGCCGCCGCCACCGCCTCGCGCACCAGCCGGCCCCCCGGCAACCGCGCCGCCGGCAGGGCGAGCAATCCGCCCAACGCCAGTTCCCATGCGCGCGCGGGCAACAGGTAGAACGCGGCGTCGGGCGCTGTGGCAACAAGCTGCACCGCCAGGGCGAACGAGGCCGCCGTCACCGCGCCCATCACCCATGCCATTCCGGCGCCCAGCCGATGCAGGACCAGCAGCAGCACCGGCCAGGCGATATAGAATTGCTCCTCCACCCCCAGCGACCAGGTGTGCAGCAGCGCGTTCGAATTAAGAGCGTTATCGAAATAACTTGCCTGCGTCCAGAACAACATGTTCGACACCGACAGCGAAGCAGCCAGCATCGCGCTGCCAAAATGCTCCATGCGCGGCGGCAGCAGCACCCACCAGCTCGCCACGCCGCAGCAGGCCAGCACGAAATACAAAGCCGGCAGAATGCGCCGGACCCGCCGTTCATAGAACCGCGCGAGCGAAAACCGCCCGGCCGCCAGCTCGGCCACGATGATCGACGAAATCAGGAAGCCCGAGATGACGAAGAACACGTCCACCCCGACATAGCCGCCCGCAACCCGATAGATGCTGGCATGGCACGCAAACACCAGCAGCACGGCCACGCCCCGCAGGCCGTCGATATCGGGACGATACTTCATCGGCACGCGCTCCTGTGCAGGCGAGCGTAACGAGCTTGCCCCCCCCTGCGCCAATGCGGCGGCTTGAGGCCAAACGATCATCGGTCCACACTGTCAAGCTCGATCGGCCAAAGCGCAAATCAGCCACCAAGGCAAGCCACGCCCGCCACCATCCAAGGAACCTCCGCGATGCCAGCTGCCACCGCCGCCACCCGTCGCGCCCGCGCCTGCGAAGCCCTGCTCGAACAGGTCCACGCCATCACCGCGCAACACGGCAACACCCCCACAGCGCTCCACGCCATCAAGCTAAAACTCGTGGCGCTCGCCAAGAAGCCCGGCCTCTTCCCCGAGGAAGATTTCGCCATGCCGGTCGCCCAAGGCCGCTCCCACCCCCTGCTGGTCGAAGACAATGACGGCCTCGGCCTCTATCTCACCATCAGCCTCCCGGGCAAGGAGGCCGCCCCCCACGACCACGGCATCTGGTGCGTCAACGCCGCCATCTCCGGCCGCGAACGCCACGTTTTCTACCGCCGCACCGATGACGGCTCCGTTCCCGGCCGCGCAGAGGTCATCGTCACCGGCCAGGTGATGGTCGAACCCGGCACCGGCACGGCCATGTCCGACCACGACATCCACAGCACCGAAGTCGTCGGCACCGAACCCGCCATCGGCCTGGCCCTCTACGGCTACGCCGTGGCCCGCTTCCCGTCCGTCGCCTTTTATCACCCGGCCCTGAACAGCACGCGCACCTCGCCGTCGCGCCGCCACGCCATCCCGGCCTGAGCAAACGCCATGGCCCCCAAACCCCGCCAGATCACCATCGCCAACACCGGGCAAACCATCGCCTGCCAGCCCAACCAAACCATCCTGCACGCCGCCCTCGCCGCCGGCATCGACTACCCCTACGGCTGCGCCAGCGGCAATTGCGGCACCTGCATCAGCCAACTCGACAGCGGCAAAATCACCATGCTGGCCCGCAGCGATACCTCCCTCAGCCCCGACCAGGCCAAAGCCGGCCGAATCCTCGCCTGCCGCGCCCAACCCAAATCCGACGTCACCCTCACCTGGCTCGGCCGCGGGCGGCGTTAGGGCGGAAGACGAGAGCGAAGCAAGGCCAGGGCTTTGCCCTGGACCCACCAAAGGCCGACGGCCTTTGGAAACCAATTTGTAAGGTCCAGGGGCTTGGCCGTCGCGCGGAAGCGCGCGCGAGTCCTGGTGGGGTTTGGGGCGACGCCCGATCCTTGCTGGATGAGCGTCATTCTTCACAGCGGTTGGTATGAGCCCCAAGGACCGCCGATTCGAACGCCCGTCACGGCAATAGCCCGTCGCGCACCAGCAAC